>REEF01000346.1 GCA_007695205.1 Planctomycetaceae bacterium | reverse complement strand
CGGGGCTTTGATATTTCCAATTCCAGTATTTACGCGGCGGTAAAGGCGGAGGGCAACCGTTGCCCCCCGCAGCGACGTCCCGATATCCGGCCCGGAACCCCTCGCCGAAATCAGCCAACTGGGGATGGCCATAGTAGCATTCTTTCTGAGCTGCCCAAGACCTATTCGCCCAGACATAATTCCGCCATCCGATGACAAAATCATCGGTTGCATCGTTGTATTGGATATAATCCCGCACTCCTTGAAACGTCGAGCAACCAGTACTGGAAGTAAACAGCAAGGCAACCCCCAACAGCCACAGTAAGCGGGGTACCCATCGGCTTCGATGCTCGAACCGAGCGTGGCCCCTCAGAGACCTGTTCGGTGAGCGGCGTTCACCTGTAGAATAGTTGTCCATAGTACTGAGGTCTCCATATTGCCCAATTTTCTGGGTTGCAGTCAACGAATGCCACAGGTCCCGTTCTGGGGCGGGTGCCACCTGTAGCGATTGTTCGGTTCCTAGTGCTTATTCATCGTCTGAGGATTATTCCGGGTTGAGGGAAAATCCGAATAGTCAGGCAGGCGAGCGTCAAATTAGGAAAACCGAGGGTAATCGTCTCAAGCTAGCAGCCGGTTGGGGCTCCTCAGAATACGCTGGACAATCCAACCAACAAGCGATGAGCCGTTCCGCTGCGATAGTCGACGATGGCATCGTCGTAATCCAGGAAGCTGTAACGCACGTATCCCGTCGTTCGATGGCGGATAAGATAGTCCCAGCCGGTACTCAGACGGATCGAAGTACGATCGTTTCTCACCAGGGCCTCGATCCCGGGCCAAACATGGCGAGGGGGAAATTCGGTGGTATCCAGACCATTGATGCCTCGCACGAAATGCGCGTCTGCACGCCAACTGATTCGCGGGCTCAATCTCCAGCGACATCCGGTGGAAATAACGTGGCTGCGGGCGCGATAGGGCCACCACTGGGTCACCGGGGCATGATAGGCACCGTCGTCAAAGTCATCGCCCAGGGTGATCGCTTGACGGATGCGGCTGGCGTGATAGGCATAGCCCGCAGAGAACGACCAGGATGCATTCATCGCGTACCAGAGACTGAAACTCATGGGATAATCCCACTCGCCGAAATCGGCCATCTCGGAATCGTGTTGACGGCTCTCCAAACCAAACGTGCCGCTGGCGATCAAGGCATCCACCGGGCTCCAGGTACCACCGAATTCGACCACGTGTGCGGATGTGGGCAGGCTGGAGTTGGTCAAAGCATTGTTCTCCCGCACTCCATACAAGGGGTCGGATTCGTACCAGGCACGATAACGCACGAAGGTGTCTAACGTCGTTGCCCAACGTTGCGTGAGCCCCATTTGCACGGAGTGCCGATTGGATTGCGATTGGTCCATGACCACCGTGCTGCCCATCCCCGTGGCCGCTTCGAACAGCGCGTCTCCCCGTTCCAAGCGTCGGTACTCGTAACGGGCGTAACAGGACAATCCGCGTCGCCAATCGCGCGCGTGGCGGAAGAGCCTCCATCGTCCGTTGCAACCGACCGTCGTTCGCCGGTAATCGACCGGATCACTCAGTGCATCACGGGCAAAGAAGTCGGGGATCCCATCGGAGCCAAGCACGCAATTGCTCGGAATCGGCGCACATGCACAGCCACCATACGACCGGCTCAGATCCTCGTCGCACGGTTCGATCGATTCGTCGTAACGGTCGAACTCTAAAAATTCGGCCCCCATCAACTCGCTGGGCAAAGGATTGTCTTGTTGATGAAACTTGGCGTAAGTCGTCCATGTCACCCCGGGCACCGTTCGGTCCGTCAGCCGCAGATCCGCCCCCGAAAAATTGCGACGAATGTTACGGAACTGGTTGTCGGTCGATCCATGATGCAAGAGGGCGTACAGTTTTCGCGATGGCGACAGGTCCACGCCAATTTTCAGTTTGCGAGTCTGTGTGAAAGTCTCCGGGACGTGTCCATAAGGATACTCGGCGCCGTCGGGATACGCTTCGCTGCCCAATTGAGGCGGGATGGCTTGGCCGCCATAGTTAACGGGTGGCGGGTTGTACCATCGCGTCACGGTCTGGTCGTTGGTTAGGAACGAGCGCATCGGCAACGAGAACGAGACGGTGATCGGGCCGCGTCGCGTCTCGAGTACCGGTTCGATTTCCACGGTCGTCCAATCGATCGCCTGTCGCTGGCTCAGCAAATGACAAGCCTGACAGTTTCCATGAACGTCCGGGCGGCTGTAGCTGTTGGATAACGCGATCGCCTGACGATGCCCACTACGCCGCATGCTCCAGACATTCAACCGCCATTTCGCATGCTTGTTGATGTCGCCACGAAAATCCGCCTTGAGTTGTTGAATGCGAATCGCGTAGTCGTCTCCCACGTTCAAATCTTCCGCCATGTACTGGCCGAAATTGGATGGATCGGCGCCCGGATGCGCATGCTCGGCAACCGGCTGCGGAAAATTCAATAGCCGATCCGCTTCGGTATGGTTGATGTACCGCTGGTAACGAACGTCGGCGATCAGCTTTGAAAAGACCAACTCCAAATGAAAATCGGTCGTTTCCTGATCCAGTCCGGCTGCGTATAGCTTCGACGTGCTGATCCCATCGCTGCGAAGCGAATCCACTCGCCAAACGGGGGCGGAATCCAGATCCTGGTAACGGGCGACCTGGCCGGGCGAACCTTGCAGGCTGCTGAACCACCCACCGGCTTGGATCAGTTGCTCGTGGATGAAACCCGATGGATGGATCGCAACCGGCGCCGGGGCGGACAGCAAGAAAGCATCGGGGGGTGGCGGCCGATCGGCTTCCTCACCGGTTGCCGATCGGCTGACCACAACGCAAAGAGACAAGATGACCACGCCTTGGGCAATCATGGATCGAAGCCTATTCCAGGTCTAACGTGTCAACCCGCGGCCGCGAAGCGTCGAATTGATGAAATCGCTTCCGTGGACCTGGGTATGGCATTGACTGCAGTTGCCGTACAAGGCTTGCTGCGTCTTTACCAAAACCCGACCGTCCAGGGGACGATGCTCCGAGCGATGACCGGCATGGCATCGCAGGCACAAAAAGCTGGTCGGCTGGTGCAGGAGATGATCGTTGATCGACCCATGGGCCTGGTGACAGATGGAACAATCCTCGGTGACCGGGGGATGGTCGTACGTGAACGGCCCCTGCTTGTCCCCATGACAACGATAGCAAACATCGTTCAAAATCGGCTCACGCAAGCCTCGATCTGCCTGGCCATGGGCATCGTGGCAATCAGAACAGGCCATCTTTCCCTCTTGGATCGGATGACGTGAGGGTAGACCGCTCATCGCAAAAATCTTGGGATGGCATCGATAGCAGGCGTCGGGTTGTCGGACAGACATGGCCGCGCGCGTGAGCTGTCCGGCGTCATGCTCCAGAAGCTCCGACGACGCATGTCGGTGCTTGCGTGGATGAGGTTCATGGCAGTCCGTGCACGCCACACCTGCGATGCTGTGCAACGACGAATGCCAAGCCATCGTCGGCGTGCCGGTTTGATGGCATGCCAGGCAAAGTTCTTGACGCGACGTCTCACGGATCATTCCCAACGGATCGTGACAATCGATGCATTGAAATCCTGCCGAACCGATCTGGTGCGGGCCGGCGATCCGCTTCAAATCGACCATCTCGGTGTGGCAACGGAAACAGTCGTCGGCTTCGACCACCGTGTATCGGCCTTGACGGCGCAGCGCTCGAGCGGCGGCCGAATCGGGGGGTGGCAACGAGTGAATGGTATGGCAATCCGTACAAGCGACGTCCGCATGCATATGCACCGAAGTTCGCCAAGTGGAGTTGGGGCCACACGCATTGGTTTCGTGACACGCCGCGCAGGCTTCGGAACGTTGAACGGGCGTCATGGAAGGATAATCGAAAATCAGCCCGGGGGTCCGGCCCTGGGTTTCGATATGCTGGCTGCCGGGACCATGACACGTTTCGCACGATTGACCGGCCGGGAGCGATTGATGAGCCGCGTGCTGGTACCGCGTTGCATAACCCTGGTGACAGCGCAGGCAGGCGTCGTCGTCCATCACGTACTGGGAACCCGGGGGAATCGGCAATTCGGCACTTAGCGCAGGTAGTTTCGCTGCGCGAAAAGTCAGCGCTGGCTGAGGCCAGCCGGGAACCGAATCCAGACCGATCCGCCGTCCATCATGGAACATGACGCAGCAGGCGGGGATCGTCAAACAGATCAACCCGGCAATGATGCAAGCGATCGATGAATCGCTACGACGGCTATCTTCCGCGCTGGAACGCGAAGCTGTTCGGCTCGAAAAACTCGAATCGACGTGATGTGGCACGCTCGGAACTCACAGGTTTCCCCCCCTGAAAGTGAAGCGGCTGGGATAAGTCTTCCTCGAATGAAAATCGGCCTTGAGGGTCTTTAACTTGAGTCGGGAAAAACGGAGTAGCGTTTCCGGTGCTGGCGCTGCTATCGCATCCATGGAAAAAACCAAAAAAAGCGGGCGGTATTCAAGGAGGAATACCGCGCGCCTTGCGTCAGAAACTGGGCGTTTCGGGTAGAAATCGCTCGCGTCGTTTAGTGCTGGTCGGTGACCGCCGAGGGACGTGTGGCCACCTCGGGTGTTACCATATCGGTCAACTGATGCGATAGCATCTTCAAGGCAGATCCCATCTGGTCCAGCGAACGAGCCAGGCTGAGAACGGCAGCTTGGTGCAACGGAGCCGAGTCGTTGGTGGTGACTTCGGCAGGTTCCTCGATCGGGCTAACTTCGTCCGCGTCCGTATCCGTAACCGCGTCCGTGTCCGTCAAGCGATCGCTTGTGTCCTCGCTGGACGACGGAGCTGCAACGTCCGCATTGTCGGAATAGCCGTAATCGTCATAGTAGCTATCGTAGTAGCTGCCGTAGTAATCGCTGTAGTAATAGCAGTCGCCATAGTAATGGAAACCTTCGTGACGCCCGTCGCAATGCTCCATCGCTTCGGCGACTTCTTCGGTCACTTCGATGCTTTCATCTATCGCCTCGGCGATCTGTTCGGTCGCTTCGGTCGAATCGTCCATCACCTCGATGGTTTCGACTGGGTCGGCTTCGATGGTGCGGTCGAAAGTTGGCTCCTCGTACCCGTATCCGTAGCCGTATTCGTAACTGTAGCTGTAGTCGAAACGGAAATCATGCTCGCACTCGTACTGCCAATCCATCGACGACTCGGTCGCTGCCGTATCCGCTTCATCGGTCCCTTCGTCGGTCCCTTCGTCGGCGATGTCGTCGGCGATGTCGTCGGCGATGTCGTCGGCGATGTCGTCGGTGATGTCGTCAGCGATATCGGTTACCAACGCTGCCTCGTCAACGCCTGTCGTCTCGGCCACGACTTCGCTGATCGTCGATTCGTTTTCCTCAGCCGTCTCGTAGGTTGGCTGGACCGTGACTTCGTAGCATCGGTACTCCTCGTCGTAGTACTCTGCCCAGTAATCATAGTCGTCTGCCCAGGTCGCGACGGCAGCCTCGGTCGCTGCCGATGCGTCCTCTTCGACGATCTCTACCACTGTCTCGTCGCTGGGCTCCGCACTGGGCTCCGCACTGGGCTCCGCAACCGTTTCGTGGACGCTCTCGTCCACCGGTTGGTCGATCAACTCGGCTTGCGTATCGGTGATCAACTGGGACCAAAGATAATCTTCGTACGCCGAATCATAGTCTTCGTACTCCCACTGATAACCGTAGTCCTTGGATTCGTATCCTTCGTACTCAGCTACGGTTTCCACCGAATCATCGCCTGGTTCTTCTTTCACCGGCTCGGTGGTGGCCTCAGCCTGAACCTCGAACGATGGGTACGGACAATACTCGCTCGCATATTCGTACCAACACCCCGGGTAGTCGTAGCCCCACGCTTCGCACTCTTCGTGAGTCTCCAACGCGACGTTTTCCTGGTCGGCGTATGTACCGCCAGGACCCAAGAGGACCGCACCCAGCGATCCAAAAAACACCAACATAGTCAAGAACGATCGTTTCACCATCTGTATCCTCCTGACAGAAATAAATAGCGTTGTGCCACCGTGGCAAACTGGCGAAAGTTTGGTTGGACAAGCGGCTGGAGCATTCTGCTTCACGCACGCCTCGGTAGCTTTCGTATCGGAACCGACCGATCCAAACGCTCAGGCAAATGAGAAAACATAGGAAAAACAGGGGCATTGGGTAGCATCTTGATCGGCCAGAGAATCCGGGGAAAGCTTGCCGTAAACACGCAAGTTAACGCTCGTGACAAACACACACCCTGGTTTTGCTTTGCGGAAACTCAGGAACGATCCGATAAAACGGTTTCCTCAGCTTTCTTCGGACACATGGTCTGTGCGGTTTTTCCGATGCCGCCTTGCCAAACTTTCCCGCAAACGCGATGCTACCCGTTCCGTTGACCGCTCTATAGGGAAAGCAATCGCACAGAATCCACTCGTGCGAGTGGTCGAAGTGCTAACCTTAAGAGGTGGCGGAAAACCGAGCGGCCTACGTGGCCATTTACTGGACGAATCGTTTGAATCTGGTGGCGTGCTCACGCTGCCGGAAAGGAGTGCTGTCATGCCACTGTTCGAGGTCGAGACTGATGCACATATTATCATCACCTGGGCTGAGGATGAGGCGAATGCCAACCAGGTGGTTCGTGATGCCTATCCGGGTGATCAAGTGATCCGAATGACGAAACGACCCCGCGATACCTGGGTCATTTCCAAGGGTGCGTTAGGGTTGACCGAGAGTTTTGATCCGTGTGGTGTCGCGCGCGATTGCCTTTCCAAAGCCGCTGGAGATAAGGTTCATGCCATCCGACTGTATATGCTTGAAACGGGTGGTGATCTGGAATCCGCTCGCAAAGTGATCGAATCCAACATGGTGATGGGTTGGTAGGGCATCACTCGCGATTTCCAACCCGGGCGGCATACGCCTGGCTGACGGAGTTCTAGCCGTGAATCTGGGAACAACCTTCGTTCAAGACACGTTTGCCGAAGCATTTGGCATGGCTTATGCCCGGATTTTGGTGACGGCTCACGATCAGCACTGGCTGGACGCTGCCGTACGCGAGGCGACGGGCTACAGTTCTTCGGTCATCGCATGTGATGCCGAAGCGGGCTTGGAACGAACCGTCTCCGCAGCGGAAACGCCAGACGGGCGTCCGGGTGTAACGTTGTTGATGTTTGGTTTCTCTCGCGAGTCGCTAGAAAAGTCGGTTCCCAACCGGGTCGGCCAGTGCATCATGACCTGCCCGTCGACCGCTGTGTACGACGCCCTGGATTCCGCCGAGCGGCGGATCGCTTTGGGCAAGCATCTTCGCTTTTTCGGCGACGGCTATCAAAAGAGCAAACAAATCAACGACCGACGCTATTGGCGTATTCCGGTGATGGACGGCGAATTTCTGGTGCAAGACACCGTGGGAATCGGCAGCGGTGTGGGGGGCGGCAATGTCATCCTGCAAACGGAAGACCAGGCCGCTGGACTGGCGGCGGCGCGGCGAGCTGTCCAGGCAGTTGCGGGAATCGAGGGTGCCATCACGCCCTTTCCCGGCGGGGTCGCACGCAGTGGCAGTAAAGTCGGTTCCAAATACAAAGGCCTTGTCGCTTCGACCTCGGACCCGTTCTGTCCGACGCTGCGGGGACGAGTCGAATCGCAATTGCATCCGGATGCCCACTGCGCTTACGAGATCGTGATCGATGGAGTCAGCCCCGAGGCGGTTTCGCAGGCCATGGCCGCTGCCATGCAAGCAGCGGCTGGCCCCGACGTGTTGATGATCGCTGCAGGCAATTATGGCGGTAAATTGGGAAAATTTCATTTCCATCTGCGCGAATTGTTATCGTGATCGCCGCCCCGAAAAAGACGAGTTTGGAGCAATGCCATGACCGATTCCCAAAACCTCGCACAAACAAGGCAAGAAAGAATCGATGACCTGCACCGATCGGTCGCCGACCGGACCGCTCTGCTGGTGGTGGATATGCAGTACGGTTTTCTGCATCCGGACGCCTCCCTGTTCGTTCCCGCCGGACGGAAGATCATCGGTTCGGTCGCCCTGATGATCGAAGCTTGTCGGAACCATTCCGTTCCCGTCATCTTTACGGAGTTCGTGTATGCGACGGCGGTGCCCTGCCTGCGAGGGGACCCGTTCGGTCCGGAGCATCTGCCTGCGGTTCCAGGACAGCCCACGGGGTACGGCTACCCGTCCAGCAATTGCTTGATCGGGCCGGACGCCGGCCAGGGCGCCGAGTCGGCTGAGACGATTGCCGAATTGAAACCGCGGGAAGAGGAACTGGTCGTTCGAGCACACGGTTACGACAAGTTTTACGGCACACCCCTTGATCTGGCCTTGCGCAGCCGTGGAATCGACCGGCTGTTGGTTACCGGAGTCACGACCGACGTCTGCGTCAACAGCACGGTCTTGGCCGCCGCTAACCGCAACTACCGCGTCACCGTGATCACCGACGGCGTCGCCACCCTGGACGATTCGATCCAAGAAGCCTGCTTCCAAATCTGGCAGCGAAAATTCGCCCGACTCCGCTCCAGCGAACAGATCGTCGCCGAACTGGCCGGAATGTAGCCGAATTTGCCATGTAGCCGAATTTGCCATGTAGCCGAATTTGCCAAAATTCGGGACGGCGTATTTACCTCCGAATTTTCGCAAATTCGGCTACAACTCTGAATTTGCTAACTGTAGCCGAATTTGCCAAAATTCGGGACGATGTATTTACCCTCCGAATTTTGGCAAATTCGGCTACGGGAACGGGTACTCAACTTCTGGGAGTCTTGCATTCTATGGAATCTTCCGACCATCGGCAGAACCATCTGGAACGATTGCCGTCGGAGTTCTACCGCGGCCAGGCCTACGTGCATTGGTCCATGACCATGGACGATCGGAAAACGGGCTGGTTGACTGCCGCGTTCCACGCCCGGTTTCGCGAGGTGCTGATCCATACAATGTATCGATACGCCCTGTGCTGCCCGATCTACTGCTGCATGCCGGATCACGTGCATTTGTTGTGGGTCGGCATCCTGGACACGGCCGACCAGCGAAAAGCGGCTCGCTATTTCCGGAAGCAGGTGAATATTGTTTTGAAGCATTGGGAAGCGAGCTTTCAACAACAGCCATACGATCATGTGCTGCGCGAACACGAGCGGCAACAGGTGGCGTTCGAGAACGTGGTCGAGTATATCGCAAGGAACCCGGAACGAGCGGGATTAGTGCCGGTGGACGGTTTCCGAGAGTATCCCTATACCGGCTGTGTGATCCCCGGCGCTCCGGACTTGACCTTGTGGCAACCGGATTTCTGGGACCGTTTTTGGAAGATCTACTCGTATGCCCGAAAAAACGGTCTGATCGTCACGTGAGAGTTAGCCGAATTTTGGCAAATTCGCCAGGCTCCGAATTTTGGAAAATCCGGCTACAGCTCCCCGAATTTTGGCAAATTCGGCTACAGGTTCCGAATTTTGGCAAATTCGGCTACGGGGGGCCGGCAATTCGATACTTACCGGTCGTTTTCGGTGGCTGTTCGAGTCAGCCAAATCTCCGTTTGATGCCGTTCCGCTTGGATCAGTTGGTCGATCAGATCCGTCGCCTGTCGGTCGGACTCTTGTATTTCGACTTGCATTCGGCTGGCTTGATCCCCGGACAGATCGCCGGTCTGCTGCAATCGGGCGATCAGCAGATCCAACCACAAACGTTGCAGCAAAACGGCGTGCTGCAAGTCGTTGTCGCTGATATAGTCGATGGCGATCAACCGCTCCTGCCAATCCCCCCGCACGACAAGCGTGGCTCGGTTGGACCGCGAAGCCTCCAAGGCGGCTTGGTGCCGGATCATCAACTGCAGTAACTCCGCCAGCGTCGTGGCTTGACTGGCTCGTTCGGCCGGCACCCCGATCAATCTGGCACGCATGGCATACGATTCGCGCAACACCTCGGCCACATCGTCATACAATCGCTCCGGCCCATCGGCGAACCCACCGGCGTACCCCAGCGATCGAATGACGTCTCGCAATAGTCGCTCATACGCTCGCTGCTGCCAGTCCCGGTCCTCACTGCCATCCAACGGCCCACCCAACACCACCTCCAACAACTCGACAACGCGCCCCCGGCTAACGGTCGTCTGCAGCACTTGATCACCCAATGCCAGGCGGACGTTCGGCCAACGTGTGATGGCGTGCACGTGCTTGAGTACAGCCTGATGCTCGCTATCCGATTTGGCGGCCAACAGATAACGAGCCAGTCGAACGGCGTGTTCGCGCGGCAGATCGGGAACCCGCGATGCGACGGTCGCCAGGTACTTCAGGTACATCGGGGCCGCTTCTCGCCGCCGGTTCCGCATGTCGCTCAATTGAGCGATATTGGACACGGCGTTGCGGTACGCGACCGAGGAAATCGTAGCCGATCGGCTTTCGGGCGACTCGCTGCTTTCAGGCGTGGCGATCTGCGACAAAACCGCAGGGCCATCCGAATACAATTGGTCGAATACCGGATAACCCGCGTCGCCTCGCGCCAACGCGAACGCCAAGGTGCTCGCATGGACCGCGTCGACCAAATCCTGGAGACGATCCGGTTCCGATTCATCGCCGCTGGACGACTGCTGGTCGTGCATCAACGCCACCAACTGGTTATACCGTTGACGCTCGCTGACCGGCTGCCTGACGCCCAACGCTTGGCGCACTTGCCGAGCGACCTCGTCAGCCGGCACGCTGCGCGCCAACAACCGAACTCGACGCAACAATCGGTCCGCCAAGAACTGGCGAAGCTCTGGCGATTCGGCTCGTTCGTACAGATCCACGACTCGCAGCACAACCGAGGGTTCGTTGGAGTTGATCGCGGATTGCAATAGGTACTGGTACTCTGGCCAAGAGTCCTGGGTCACGGGTAACGTGGCGGTCAACAGATCGGCCGTGCGTTGTTCCAGGATGGCCGCGTCCAAAAACCGACTGGCTCGACGCGAGACGCCGGCGAACAGCCGAGCGGCCTGCTCGGGTTGCGATGGTGCGGCGGTGATCACAACGCTGAATAACTGCAGGCACAAGGCCGTGGTGCTCTGTCGATCCATATCGCGCCATGGACCGTTGCGATCCACGCGAGTCCCCAACGCCCCGCCCAAAGCAGCTGCAAGACGGTCGCCCCGCTCGTCCGTCTCGTTCAAATGAAGGAAGGCTTCCAGGAAAGTGCGAACCGCCCAAAACGGAGTCTCGAACGACTCGTCTTCCAATCGATCGGGCAGCCGACTGCCCGGCTTGGGCACCAGATCCAGCAGCGATGCGGCCAGGGCATCTGCGGCTTCCGAGTCCGGTTCCCATGCCAGGCAGCCGGAGAAAAAGTCCCAAAGCTGCGGACCTTGTAAACGAAGATCGGTGTGCGCAACTGCCGCCGGAACCAATTCCCGGTACAAGACGCTTCGCTGGTCGCTGGGGCTCTGCCCAAGCTGGTGGATGGCGTCTTTCAAATCCGGCCGAAGTAATCGCAGACGGGTCGCCGCGATCTGCAGCTCTTCTTTGTCGCTCCACCAAGGATGATCGATGGACGGTCCGCCGCTCGACATTTCAGGCCCCCGTGCGGGTACAGCATCCGCGCCCTCGGTCAGCCCCTCATCGTCACCAGACGGAAAGCCTATCCAAACGGCGATCAACAGCATTGCCCCCAGCACGCCCACGCCAGCCAAGGCGAACCGGAGCAAGCGGCGGTGAGTCGAGGCGATCTGCCGTTGATCCTGCAATACGTCTTGCAAGATCGCACCCACCTGCGGTTCGGTCAATCCCCACTGGGCGCCCTCCAGAACAATCCGGGTGCGGATCCCATGTTCCAAACGATAGCCCTGATCCAGCAGATCGGAAGCCAGTTGATACACGTGGCCGCTGGCCGTATCGGTCGAGACGACGCGGACGTTTGCCCGAGTTGCTGCGTCGGTGATCAGCTCTGCCACTCGATCCTCGGGAACGCCGTAGCGGAGCCTTCCGACTTCCAGCCAATGCTGTTCGTCGCGAGCGTGCAGCAACTGGTGCGGCAGTCGCTGGAAACTATCCAGCATCGCATCGCGCAAGACCCGTTCGCGTTCCGCTTGGCGATGGTCGCCACCGTCAGGCGGGTCGTCGCACTGGCCCTGAAGTTGCTGCATGACCTGGTGTGCTTGGGACTCGTTCAGCCCGCACGAAGCAGCGGCGGCGGCCAGCAGCACTCGGCTGCGCGCGTTGACGCCTCGCTGCTCGGTCAAAATGGCCGTCGCGGCCTGTAAGAACTGGCTGGCCATTTCAGGCGGCAAAGGATCGGCCGACAGACGGCCGATCGGCGGGGGATCATCCACCGACGGCGAATGCGATGCCAGTCGTCTACCTGTCGCCGCCGCGAACTGTCGAAGGATCTGACTCGCGAAGACTTCGGCCAGTCCGCATCGCTGGACACCATGTTCGATCCAACGATCCTGCTGGTCCTGAGAGATCGTTTCGGATGGCGATTCAGCCATCCGCTCCGCAAGATAAGCCTGAAAGGCAAGCTGGGGAACGCAAGGCGGCTTGGCCGAAGCCGGTTCAGCGACAGGTGATGGTGTGGACTGGGGCGGTGCTTCCGGTGAAAGGTGCGCTGCCGGCATCCGGCCCGTGACCGCAGCGACGGGCGGCTTGGCAACCGGCGGCCTGGCATTCGTGACGGGTTCTCTTGGATCCACGTTAACGGACTGCGGTCCGTCATCCATGGGCGTCACGACCGGCGGCGGCCCGGGCATGACAGCTCCGCTGCGGGAACCCGATGGCGGTGGTGGAGGCAGCGGGGCTTTCATCGGAACGTCAAACGCATCGTCACAAAAAGTACGTGACTCGGCTGGGGGAAACCGAGTGGTCGTCCCATGACTTAGATGGTCTCCGGCAATTCGTACGGCGCACGACGCGGGCGGTCCAGGAACTGGTTGGCGTCTTCGTCTTCCGGAAAGCGTTCGGCAACCGGATCCCACCGCAGCCGCCGGCCTACCCATCGAGCGATATTGCCCAGATGGCAAACGGTCGACGATCGATGCCCGGTCTCGGCGTCGGCGATCGGTTTTTCGCGAGTCTTGATGCAATCCAACCAGTTCTGCATGTGATCACTGCTGCGAGTCAAGTGAATCTCGTCGTCGCCGATCGGTGTCTTCGCCAGTTCGTCCGGATTCGACGTAACTCGACCTCGAAAGATCTCGATCCTGCCCTGATCGCCGACGAAGATGCCGCCGCCCGGATTGCCGTTGTCCAATTTCAAGACGATGCCGTTCGCGTAACGGAAATAGACCATCGGCTGAGCGCAAATCTTTTCGCCTCGAGCTCGTGATTCCGGCTCGGTATACGTCGGCGGGTCGAAATCGGGACCTTCCGTCCACACCTCGACCGGCCCCGTTTCGTCCATTCCCAACGCCCATTGGATCTGGTCCAAACCATGAGGACCCCAGCCCGTCATTTCGCCACCCGAATACGGGCGGAACGAAATCCAACCGGGGTTGGCTCGCGGCGCGAACAGATCGGCATGGTAAGGCACCAGCGGCGCCGGGCCGCACCACATGTCCCAATCCAAACCGTCGGGAACCGATTGCGACGGCAAATCGGCTTCCCAGGGGCTGGGGTAATTGCTGCCGATCACCATCTGGATCTTGCCTAATCGACCGTTACGCACCAGTTCGCAGCCGTAACGGTTAGCGGCGTGCGACCGTTGTTGGCTGCCCGTTTGCAGCACGCGTCCGTACTTCTCGACCGCCTGGACGATCAATCGGCCTTCGCGAATCGTCAACGTCAACGGTTTTTCCGCATAGATGTCCTTCCCGGCTTGAGCCGCATGGATGCATGTCAGCGCTCGCCATTGGTCGGTGGTTGCCGTGATCACCGCGTCCACGTCACGCCGCTCCAACAACTTGCGATAGTCCAGGTACGCCACCGCATCCAGCGATTGAGCTACCTGTTCCGCTCGCGGAAAATACACGTCCGCAACGGCCACCATACGGACATCCGATTTGTTACGAGCGCCCCGCACCAAACCACCGCCCTGACGCCCCACGCCGATGCCGGCCACCCCGATGCGATCGTTCGCGCCCGGAGCACCCTGACGAGCCAAAACGCCGGCGGGAATCAAGGTGGGCATCGCAAAACCAGCAGCAGCGGCGACACCCGCCCCGCGGCGGAGGAACTGACGGCGAGATACGACATGACGACGGCTCATCGAAGAACTCCCTGTAAGGCAAGCAAAACTCAGCCAACGGGCCACAACCGACACCGCTGGAACGCATCAGCAAAAGCACGAAACAACCGTTTGGTAATCTCCTGCTATTATCCACGATCCCCCACCGCAATGCAACCCAAACCAGCCAACGCTACCCCGTAGCCGAATTTGCCCGTAGCCGAATTTGCCCGTAGCCGAATTTGCCAAAATTCGGAGCGTCACCCCGAACCTCCGCCCTCGGCGAACCACGAACCACACCACGAACAACGAACAACGAACCTCTGACCTAATGGCTACTTCCCCGAATTTTGGCAAATTCGGCTACGGGGGTGGCCGCTAATCATCGTCGGGGAGTGGGGGGATGAAGTTGCCGTGTTGGTCCAGCTTGCGGCGCAGGTCGGGAATGATCTCGGCGGGCAGGAATCGAGCCAGCATGTCGTCGTTGGCCAGCGGGGCGATCTCTTTGATGAACGAGCTGCTGACGTGCGAGAACTCCTCGTCAGCCATCAGGAACACCGTCTCGATGTCGGGGTCTAAATGACGGTTGGCCATCATCATCGTGAATTCGGCAGCGATGTCGGTCAACGGGCGCACGCCGCGGATCATCACCCGAGCTCCACAACGTCGCACAAACTCGACGGCCAACCCCGTAAAAATGCCGACCTCGACATTCCCGCACATCGCGACAACTCGCCGCACCTGATCCACCCGCTCGTGGCCCGAAAACAAAGGAGTCTTGCGAGGATTGACTCCGACGCCCACGATCAACCGATCGAACAACCGGGAACTGCGCCGGATCACGTTCCAATGGCCCAGCGTGATGGGATCGAACGATCCCGTGTAAACGGCAACGGTCTCGGTGTGCGTCATGTCAGTAGACCTGCGAGAAAAAGTAACGAGTCAAATGATAGAAGACCGGCGCGGCGAAGCACAAGGAATCGATGCGATCCAACACCCCATGATGCCCCTGGACCAACGTCCCATAATCCGCAACGCCTCGATCTCGTTTGATCGCCGACATTACCATGCTGCCGCCAAAACCCATGGTGGCCACGACCATCGACATGCATGCGGCCTGCCAGAATTGAAACGGAGTGGCCCACCATAACAACGCGCCGACCACCGTCGTGCTGGTCACCCCGCCCAAAAGGCCCTCCCATGTCCGCGAAGCGTTGATCTTGGGTGCGATCACTCGACGCCCAGCCAAGCGGCTCCAC
Source organism: Planctomycetaceae bacterium (assembly GCA_007695205.1). Classification (GTDB taxonomy): domain Bacteria; phylum Planctomycetota; class Planctomycetia; order Pirellulales; family Pirellulaceae; genus SKKK01. The sequence continues at coordinate 2,143 of REEF01000346.1, read as the reverse complement.
AAATACTGCAGCACGTCACCCAATTGGACAATCAGAATAAAGTAGAACAACAGCCCAGCGTTGGGCAGATGGGAATCGAGGTCCCCCCAAGGCTCGCCGGCCGACGTGCGTAGCGAAAGGTTCAGCAATGCGGGGGCGTAACTCAAACAATAAACACAGATGAACAACCCGGACTGTATCTTCGCAGATCGTTCCAGAAAACGTTTCGGATCGTCCGAAAACGCAATCCGCATCGGGATGAATAACAGCGCGTACACGGGGATCACGATGCTGTACACCCCATAGAAGTCCCGGCTGGAATCGCCAAACCATTGGGCATAGGTATCGCGGCTGAACGAAATCAACGCGTACTGCAGCGGAGTAAAGAAAAAGAACACCCAGAACAACGTCCGGTGGTCGCCTCGGCGAGTGGGCGTCATGGTGATGAATTCTCGTAACGCCCAAAACGAAATGCAGCCGAACAAGATGATCGTGGTCGCTCGCCCCATAAGGAACCCGGCCACAAAGATGGCACCCATCAACCACCACACGCGGATCCGATGATTAAACTGCTCGATCATCGCCGGATTCAGCGAATGATCCGGATAACGCTTCATCAGACGGCCCGTCACATAGGCGATCACCAGCAAGCCCAGCACCACGCCCAACAGCCAATAGATCTGGGTGTGAATCACGTCGGGCTGCTGGTCGTTTTGCATCAGTGACAGCCAGACGACGGCGTGGGAGAAGGCGGCGTCCATCATCGGTTACAGTTCCCTCAAACGGCACACAGCGTCTCGTGCGCGGAGCAAAAAGTCGGATTTCGATTCGCCGGCCTCCAGCCAGATCGGGGCACCGATGCTGATGCAACTGAGCAACGGTACGGGCAGCACCTCGCCACGTGGCAACACCCGGTTCAAGTTTTCCATATAAACGGGGACCAATTCCAAATCAGGACGCTTTTTGCCCAGATAATACAGGCCGCTCTTGAATTCCCCTACCTCTTCTCCGCTGCTGCGTCCACCTTCCGGGAAAACGATCAATGAATACCGATCGCTCATCTCGCGGATCATCATCTCGACCGGACTCTGATGGACCTTGACCTTCGTGCGGTCGATCAACATCACATTGAACGATTTGGCAAGATGCCGCCGGATGGGTCCTCGGTCCCAGTAGTCCTTGGCAGCGACCGGGCGAGTCAACGGTTGCAGTTCGCGAGGCAACGATGCCCACAACACCAGCGCGTCCAAGTGGCTGGTGTGATTGGCGAAATAGATCCGCTGGCACGTATCCGGTTGGCAATCAATCCAGCGCACCGTGGACCCGCTGAGCAGTTTGGCGAGGCCTGCGAGGAGAGAAACCGTTACTGCCATCACCGCATTCCATCTGAATTCGCCCTGCGATGCGGCCGCGAGCAGACTCGAGCCGCATCGCCTCAGGCGATGCCTATTCCACAATCATGTCATCCACCGAATGATTCGACGGGATCATGGGCAACACGTGCTCTTGATAGGGCGTCTGGACATCCAGGACAAACGGTCCGTCATACTCGATCATCTCGCGTAACGCCTCGCCCAAGTCCCCGCGACGCCGGACCGTGGCAGCACCGCAGCCGTAGCCTTTGGCGATCTGGACGAAATCAGGATAGCGTTCCGAAGCGTAGATGTCGTCGCCCCGGCCGTGGGCTTCCGCATGATGGATCGGGCCCAGATACGTGTGCGCCCGGTTGCCCGCCATGAAGCGATCCTCCCATTGAACCACCATTCCCAGATGCTGATTGTTCAGCAACAACACCTTGATCGGCAGATTCTCGCAGTAGCACGTCGCCAGTTCCTGGATGTTCATCTGGAAACTGCCGTCGCCGTCGATGTCGATGACCAGGGCATCGGGGTGAGCCGCTTGGACGCCCATGGCCGACGGCAAACCGAAACCCATGGTGCCTAATCCCGAACTGGAGAGCCAGCGTCGAGGATGCTGGAACTTGAAGAACTGAGCCGCCCACATCTGGTGCTGGCCAACACCGACCGTCACAAACGTGTCTCGCTCGGCCGTCATCTGGGACAACACTTGGATGGCATGCTGCTGCAAGATGCCGTCAAAATCCTGCTTGTACTTGAACGGATGGTCCCGCTTCCACTGCTGAACCTGCTCCACCCAGTCGTCG
>REEF01000159.1 GCA_007695205.1 Planctomycetaceae bacterium | reverse complement strand
GTGGAATCCCCTGTCGGGACGTCTTCCGAGCGCCCAGCAGTACCAAGGCGAAGTTTGCACCTCCAGCGTCCGGAGATCCACAAACAGCGTGCTTTGGTGGTTGTTCTGTGGATCGCGCTGGCCGATCATGAGCAACCGTTGCCCGGGATCCTCGCCGATATGCTCATGCACGTAGAAGGGGATGAAGACGCGGGCCGCCCCGTCCCGGAGCGAACTGGAAACGTGCGAAGGGACCTCTGTCGCCTGGTGGATCACGCGTACCGGTTGGCTTTCGCGCACGTCGACGATGGTGCACCAGCCACGGCAGTGCTCGCCAAACGAACCGCTGAGAAATGCGATGCCGGGCTGGACCGGGTGCATCACGACGCCGCGATCGTAAGGTGGCAATCCGTCGCGCTGGCCGATGCGGTACGCGATCTGGCCGCTTGGGGAAACGACGCGCAGCCCGTCATGCTGAGTCAGGACCCACAGATGGCGGCCGTCCCACTTGACGTCCAGATAGCGAGGCTCGGTTTCCGAGAGGATCTCGCGTGCCACGCCTTTTTCCCGCATGATCAGCACGGCCCACTCGCTCCACAGGACATCCAGCGTTTCCGTGCATTTCCGCCAGCCGACGATTGGATACCAGTTGGTGTTGATCGACCATCGGTAGTCCCGGCCCCAACGGTGCCGCAACCCTTGCCAGCGGACGTCATCCACCGGCCACGACTGCCCGGTCAGCGCCGTGACGGTCATGCCGATCCGCCCGGTATACTCGTAGCGAGCCAACCGGTCCTCTTCGCCCGGCGTGTAATGCCTCCAGACGGAGAACTCGCGGGCAGGGGTGGTCAAAGACTGCAGACGCCTTTCGATAGACCCGGCCAGGTACCGGAGGCGTAATGCCTCGGTACTTTGAATCGGGATACCACTTGACGTACAGAAGGCCACCATCTGTTTAACTTCTTCACCCAGCGACGAAAGTTCGGCCTGCAGCGCCGCCTTCTCGTCCTGATCGGAAAGCTCCGAGGCCGTAGCAAACGTTTCCGGCTCCCGGGCTCGGTGGCGAAGCTCCGGATACCGCCGGCGGTTTTGCCAGAGGTGCCAGCGGCGATACAGTTGGCCGTAACGGCCGTAGACCTGGACGACCGGTTGGTCGTTCTCGACCAACCGGTCCAGGAAGTCCGCCAAGGGTGCTCCCCGATAAGCATCGTACCAGCCAATCGGTTCCTGTCTGTGCTGTTCATCCCAATGAAGCATGTCGTTCTGGACGAAACGCGTAAGTTGTTCTATCAACTCCTTATGGAGAAAAGAGTTTCGGGGAAATACTTCCGTGATGACATAAAACACGTCGTCCAACATTTCTGCGGATGGAGCGCCAACTCTTACCCGACGCTCGTGATACTCCAGCAGGTACTCGGCCCATTGCATCTGAACGTCGCGACCGAGCCCGGTACCTTGATCGAGCGCTTCGACGATCGTGCGATAGACCGCATCCACTTCTTCTACGGAAGGGGCTGGGCGCCCCGTCGTCCAGGGTTTGTGACGGGCCAGCAGATACGCAACCCACTGCTTGGCAACGTGCGCTTCACGGTCGCCGCAACATCGGAGGGAAACGATGCGTGGAAAGAGCGACTCCATAAAGTCCGCATGTCTCTCGTCCGCCACAGCATACTCCTCGCGGGCCGTCGTGCGAATGAACTGCTGGGCCCGCTCCGCATCCTGGGGAGCATAAACGTCAAAAACGATCTTGGCGGGTAGGGACCGATAGAGTCTCTGCGTGGAAAGCCAACCGAACGATCCGAAATTGGGGGTCGTTCTGACACCGAAAACAAGGCTGCCATTGGTGCTCTGAGACGCCAGAAGTTCGTCAGCGCGGACTTTCCGGTTGCGGACGAGGAACTCCACGTGTTCCAGCCGCGCGAAAAATGCCGCGACCCTCTCCCGGCACATTTCGCGAAGCTCCTCTTCCGTCGGTACCTGCTCGGGTCTGACCGGTACAGGAAGCGGCCTGCTCATCTGCAGGCTGTACTCGCTAATCACCGCCAGCCGCAGCGGCACGTGGTCCGGATCGATCAGCAGCGCCGCTTCGCGCAGCCCGATGGAATGCTCCCATGCCCCAATCCGGCCGAACTGATCGGCGCTGGCGATCAACCAATCACGCTGCTCGGCCGGCGAGAACAAGACGGATTCTTCGCTATCAAGCTCCAGAATCCGGCGTGCCAGTTCGCCCGTCAGCAGCGCCACCACATCGGCGGGCGCAAGTGCCGTCTTGCGGATCTCCTCGACGCCATTGCCGCGGCGGACGAAGACAGTCAGATCGACCGTAGGCGGGCCGGTGGCCCGGTTCGAGGAGACGGTAAATTCTCCATCGACAAGAACCGGCACCGTGCGGCGGCGGAGCACGGCCGTTGGATCGGGCCCGCTGTGCGACAGTTCCTGCGCGATGGCCCGCGCTTCCTCGATCTCCAACACCGCTGTCCCCGGGTGCAGCGCGAGTGCGTGTTGCAGCAGATACCCGTAGCCGGCTTGGCGATGATCGTAGTGGTGAACTAAATTCTTGGACACGAAATGACTGACCCCCACCACTTGCTTCACTCCGGCCGGGAAGCGGCGCCGCACCCGGTCGACCGCAGCGGTCGCAACATCGAGGAACTCCTCCGGGCTGATGTCGACCGGGTAGCTTTCGTGACCGATGCGAGCGCCGGTTTCACAATCGGCGATGACCAGCCGAAACACGTCGGTCGTCTCGTCCACCGGTTCGGACAGCGTTGTCCGCGACAGCAGCAGGAGCCGGTCGGCCTGCAGGATCGTTCCCAACAGCAAGCGCTGGCGGACAGCGCCGGCGGCTCCGAACGCATCCAGCGAATACTCGGCGGCGATGTCCTGCAACCGTTCGCGTTCGACCAGGGTGACGCCGTCCAGCGAGGCAAGCCGGTCGTGCAACAGATCGGTCAAGCCGGTGTCCTGCATCGTGGACGTGCCCAGAATCGCCCAGCGCACCGGCTGGTCGCCGGTTTCTGCTGGTCCGGTGCCCCGAGCCTCCATCGCCAACTGCCGTTCCTGCAGCGAATGCACGACGGCCGCAAATTCTTCGGCTTCGCGATCCGGCGAAACTTCGGTCACTTCGAAACGCTCGTCCGGCAAGTCCTGGACGGAAGTCGTGCCCGTGATCCGCGAAAGAGAATGCGAGCTGTCCACGGGCGGCACGCAACCGCAAAATGCGCAGACCATGCACGCCGCACTCAACCAGCCCTTCAAACTCGACCGTCCCACCTGCCACGCCGTCATGCCCGTACCACTCCGCGCTGGGTATCACTTTGCATCCGATTCCCCTTGCACATTCCGCGAACCGTGATCTTCGGCAAGGGGTCGGGAGTCGTTTTCGGACAACACACTCGCGGACCAATCATGCGATGATCCCTCCCTTTCACAGCGGCCGAACCGGCCGTCAATTCGCTTTCTTTCCTTTCACGCGCGCAGATGCGGCCAGTTGCGGCAGGAT
>REEF01000526.1 GCA_007695205.1 Planctomycetaceae bacterium | reverse complement strand
AGCGCCAGCAGGATCAGCCACCGCCAACCGATCTGAGCACTGGGCGCCCCATCTTGCTGCGCCGCCTGGATGCCTTGGCTGCCCAACCCGGGCAAGAGAGCGACCAGCGCGGCTTGAACGGCGTGGCCGATGCCAAACGCCAAGAGGATCCATGACAACAGCCGCGGGAAGAATCGCGGACCCGGGTCGTGACCGCCGCCGGTACCGGTCCGACCGATGTCCCCAGCGAACCAGATCGCCACCATCGCCACCGCCATCACACCAGCAGCCAACAGCCCCAGCCCCCAGATTCGCTGCCAATGATAACGCGGTAACCGGCTACTGGTCATATCCGGCAGCCTCGACAACCTGCTTCCAAAGGGCATCTTGCTCGGCCAAGAATTCGCGAAATTCGTCTTTCAGACGCACCTGGATGGCGTAACCCCTCTTTTCCATGAATTTCCGGTATTCGTCCGAATCGGCGATCTCGCGGCACGTGGCAACCAACCGGTCGATCAGCTCGACCGGAGTGTCCTTCGGCGCAGCCAGCCCGCGCCAGCCGACGGCGACCCAATCGACTCCCTGCTCTTTAGCCGTGGGCACCTCCGGAAAACTCTCGAGCCGCTGCTCGGACATCACCGCCAAGACGCGAAGCTGACCCGCCTCGATCTGAGCTGCGGCTTCGGGAACGCTGCAACACACGACGTCGATATGTCCCCCCAGCAACTCGACCACCGAAGGTGCAGCGCCCTTGGTCGGTACCCAGACGACCGATTCGATCGGAATCCCGGCCGCCTGTTGCAACCCGGCACGCGCCAGATCCCATGCGGCGCCAGTCGCGGTGCCCGACATTTTCACCACACCGGGATTCTTCCGGATGTGGTCCAACAAGTCCCCCAAGGACTTCCAGGGCGAATCAGCCCGTACCAGAATGGCCGCCGCGTCGCCGTTGATCTGCAGGATGCACGAAAAGTCCTCGAACGTCAACGGACTGATCCCCATGCGATGCATCGTCGACAGCTCGAACGTGATCATCGTCAGCGTGTAGCCGTCCGGACGAGCCGTCGCGCCGGCAGTGTGTCCGACCGCACCGCTTCCTCCGGTCCGGTTGACGACCACGAACGGTCGACCGAACTCGCGTTCCAAAGCGTTGGCCCAAAATCGGGCGATTTGGTCCGTCCCGCCGCCAGGCGCCCACGGACAGATGATCGACACGGTCCGAGTGGGATAGGATTCGACGGATCCGCTACCCGGTCCTCCAGGTTGGCAAGCCGAACCCACCAGACAAAACGCGAGAATCAGAGCAACATACTTCTTCATCAGTGGGCCCTTGGCGGTTGCTACGAAAGGAAACCATTTCCGCTTGATTGTGAACTCCGACCCCTTCCGCCAATTCCAATCAGTAATACCTGGCCGAATGGCTACACTATGAACGGTGATGCGGTTGCGTGTCAAGTCGCGAAGGATGACCCGAACGATGGCCGGGATCGGTGATTCGAATCGGTCACCTACCACGATTCCAACAAAACCCCCTCTCGTTCCCGGTAGCTTGTCGATCAAGTGCTTCCGCGCTAAACTACGTAGTCCCGGGGGATCTGCTATGACGGCAGTTCGCCAAATTCCTCAGACGGAAGAGTCCTAGTTTTATGCCGATTGCCGAGAGATTGCTGTCGGACTTGCCAGCGTTGCGAGCCGATTTTCCTATCTTAAAGACGATGGTCCGTGGCGAAACGCCCTTGGTCTACCTGGACAATGCGGCGACGACGCAGCGCCCCCAGGCGGTCATCGATGCCGTCACCAACGCCTACCAGCGGCAATATGCGAACGTGCATCGAGGCATCCATTGGCTCAGCGAACTGAGCACCAGCTTGTTCGAAGATGCTCGAGCGGCCGTTCAGCGTTTTCTGCATGCCCCGCGAATGGACGAGATCATCTTTACGTCAGGTACGACGGCGTCGATCAATCTGGTCGCACGCAGTTGGGGGGACGCGAACGTTCGCGCTGGCGACGAGATCCTGTTGACCGAGATGGAACATCACTCGAATTTGGTGCCCTGGCAACAATTGGCGGCGCGAACCGGTTGCACCTTACGGTTTTTGCCCGTGACGAACGATGGGCTGCTGGACCTGACGGCCCTGGACGAACTGCTGACGGATCGAACACGCCTGGTGTCGCTGGTCGCCATTTCCAACGTTTTGGGAACGATCAATCCGGTGAAATCGATAGTCGACCGAGCTCACCAAATGGGTGCCTTGGTGCTGATCGATGCGGCTCAAAGTGTGCCTCATGAAAAAACCGACATTCAAGACCTGAATGTCGATTTCATGGCCTTCAGCGGCCATAAATTGATGGCACCTTCGGGAATCGGGGTGCTCTATGGCCGCCGCTGCTTGCTCGAAGCGATGCCGCCTTTCCTGGGCGGAGGCAGTATGATCGATCAAGTCACTTTGCAGGGGTTCACTCCGGCCGGTCTGCCGGAGAAATTCGAGGCGGGAACGCCAGCGATCGTACCGGCGATCGGGATGGCGGCAGCCATCGAGTATTTAGAGGCGGTTGGATTGGATGCGATACAGTCGCATGAGAAAGCGTTGACCCATCGCTTACACTCGGTGCTCGATCAGTTCGATGGCATTCGAATCCTCGGACCCGGTCTAGAGCAAAAGAGCGGGATCGTCAGCTTCGTGGTCGACGGGGTGCAAGTTTTTGACTTGGCGGAATTGCTGGACAGCGAGGGGGTCGCGGTTCGAGCCGGCCATCACTGCGCGATGCCTCTGCACCATCGCATGGGCGTTCCCGCCAGTCTTCGGGCCAGCTTTTATTTATATAACACGCTGGACGAGATCGATCGGTTTGCCGAGGCGTTGGAATCGGCCCTGCGTCTCTTGCGACGCTAGATTTCTCGGCGGTTACGGTAGCGGATACTGACGCGATTCAACAGCGCTTTGTCTTCTTTCGAAAGTGCCTGCATTCCTGACTCGTGCAATCGCGAGAGAATCTCGTCCACCCGGTGCTCTTCCTCCTGTTCGTTGATTTGCTGCCGCTGCAAGCGGGTTTGGCGACGCTGATTCAACCAGCGTCTCAACGGACCGGATTTCAGGGGGCCCCCCTCGCGCAAATCGCGTTCCAACACTTCCAAGTCGCCGGTCAATTCATAGGCCAGCAGTAGCTGTTCCGAACGGTCCGATTCGTCGAAAAAGCGGCGTTGCCGAGCAGCCAGGAACAGCAGGATGGCAAAAGCTATCAACGACAAACGGATGGGAACGAAGAGTTCATGGTCATTGAATCGACCGAAAATGGCCACCCCCGCTAGCACCCCGGCCAAGGTCTGGCCGGTCCGAGCGACAATCAAAGACGCTTGAGCGGGACGAAGCATGGGCCATCGATCCAAGATCAACGAACGCATCGCAAAGGCCGCATCCAAGGGAAAGGCCGGGATCAAGTTGATCACCAGCAACATCCAATTGATCCAAAACGTCAGCTTCACCACGACTTGCAGGGTAGCACCCGTCGCCAAGTCGGATGGGATCAGCGGATTCAATAGACCCCAGGCTGTGGTCCCAAGCACCTGCAATATAACCGCACACATCAAGCAAACCAGCAGATTGGCCGATGGCCCTGCCAGATGAGCACGGAATTCAGCTCGAGCGTTTCCGCTTACCTGTACCGGAGAAAGACCCCCCAAAGGACCAAGCACGATCAGGTCGGCTGTGCCATCATGCCGTCGGGCGGACCAGATGTGTCCCGCTTCGTGGACCAGAACACTGAGGAACAACACGACCAGACTGACCGGGACCATCCAGTCGAACTCGGCCATCTGTCTAACAAAATACCACTTAAGTAGTATCGCGCATACGGCAAAGAGCAGGAAGAATGCGTGCAATCGCACACGCACTCCCCACCAGTGCCCCAGATTCAGACTCCAAGCCGCTTGGTCCTGCATCAGAAATCGTTGGCTCAAAAGACCATCGAGAAGAAGTGGCTCGCTACAATCGCTACCACTTTCTCATCATATTCAACGAAACGTGAACAATCCAGTTCCTTTCGACCGTCGTGGTGCCATTCGATCAAGTTCAGCGGAGACCGTCTGAGCACCCAGTCCATCGATCCCTGCGGCACCGTCGGTCACTGAAATCCCTTTTCGATTATCGGCAACCCCGATACACTGAACGAATCGTTCGCAATAGTCTGGTCGGTTGATAACGAATGTCGGCAGAGGCATTTGATCCGACAGCACAAGAGGAGAGGGGTAACACAAATGGAGTATTGGCGTCGATCCATCATTTTGTTGACAACGATTCTGCTTAGTTTCGTCCTGCCTCACTTGACCGGGCAGAGTTACGCCCAGCCAGCGAAGTCTTCCCACCAAGCGCTGCTGATTTACCGAGATGCGGCCAATTTTCAGAACAACAACGCGTTCGAATTGGCTGCCGAAGAATGGCAGCGGTTTCTGGAACGGTTTCCGGACGACCCCTTGGCTTCGAAAGCTCAGCATTATTTGGGTGTGTGCCTGTTGCAATTGAAGCAGTTCGAGCGTGCGGCCGGTGTGTTCCAGCAGGTGATCACGAAACATCCGGATATCGACACGATCGAGGATGCCTACCTGAACCTTGCCTGGAGCCAGTTCACCTTAGCGGGCGATGGGGCTGAGGGCATGTATGTTCGGGCTGCAGAGAACTTTGCGACGTTGTTGAAAAAGTTCCCGGACGGAAAATATGCGGACCAGGCAACATTCTTCTTGGGTGAATCGCAATATCACCTGGGGAATCTCAAGTCGGCTGCTGTGCATTATGCTCGGGTGGTCGAGGCACATCCTGAATCCGCGTTGCGAGCTGATGCTCTTTACGCACTGGGGGGAACCTACGAGGAACTGGAGCAGTACCCGGACGCAGGTCGGATCTATGATCTTTTTTTGAAGGAGTTTGACGATAACCCGCTGGTGCCGGAAATTCGCTTGCGAAAAGCGGAAACGGTCCTTCAAACGGGACAATACGCTGAAGCGGCGGCGGTGCTTGGAGAACTGGCGGTTTTGCCGGATTTCGCTTCGGCTGATCAAGCCTTGTTTCGACAGGCTTTTTGCCTAGTGCAATTGGACCAGTTGGGCGAGGCCGCAGCGTTGTACGCCAAGCTGGCGACGGATTACCCCGACTCTGAGTATGTGTCGGATGCGGTGCTGGCGGCCGGTCGTTGCTTTTATCGGGCAGAGCAGTTCGAGGAAGCGGCGAAATGGTTCCAGACGGCTTGGGAAGCGGGTGGTGAGTTTGCACCGGAGGCAGCACATTGGTTGAGCCGGATTGCGTTGCGAGCTGGCGATGCAGCACGGGCACTGGAGGTAGCCGAACAGGCCGTGCCGACGGCGGGGGACAGCGAGTTCCTGGTGCATCTGAAAATGGACCAGGCCGACGCGTACTACGAACTGCCGGAGGGGCGAGCCAAGGCGTTGCCCATCTATCTGGCGGTGGCCAAGGAGCACGCGGAACATGAATTGGCACCCCAGGCCCTGTACAACGCCGCGTTCGCCGCACTGGAACTGCGGCAGTACAAACAGGCGAAGAACCACGTCGCGACGTTTCTCGAGGCTTTTCCCGAACATCGCCTGGTTCCCGACGTGCGGTACGTGGGGGCGGAAAGCGATTTGCAACTGGGACGACACGAGCAGGCCGAATCGGCGTATCGCAGCCTGGTCCAGGAGCAGGCCGATCATCCGGAGCTTGTCGACTGGACGATCCGCTTGGCATCGACGCTGTACCTGCAGCAAAAGTACGCCGAGGTCCTATCCGCACTACAACCCCTGATCCAGCGTCTGGACAAACCGGAGGTCCTGGCCGAGGCACACTATCTGATCGGGGCCAGCCAATTCCACTCAGAACAGTTCCCGCCGGCGATCGACTCGCTGTCAGCGGCGCTGGAAGCCGCCCCGAAATGGCGGCAGGCTGACGAGACGATGTTGCTGCTGGGGCGTGCTCAACGGGCGGACGGTCAAAACGACGCGGCCCGCGAAACGATCAAGAAAGCGATCGCTGACTTTCCGAACAGCCGCGTGTTGGATCAAGCGCACTACCGGCTGGGCGAGTACGCGTACGCCGATGATGATCTGCCCACGGCCTTGGCCGGTTACGAAGCGGTGCTGGCAACCTGGCCGGAATCGTTGTTCGCACCGTTCGCCATGTATGGCAAAGGATGGTCGCACTGGAAGAGCCGTCAATACGATCAGGCAATCCAGTCGTTTTCCAACCTGATCGCGGATCATCCCGAACACGAGCTGATCGCCGATGCTCTTTACGGTCGCGCCATCAGCCGTCGGCAGGCGGGACAATCGGGGGAAGCGATCCAGGATCTGGACGCCTACTTGGAAACCGAACCCGACTTGCCGAACCGATCGGACGCGTTGTACGAGCGGGGGTTGGCTCAGGTGGCGTCATCGCAATGGTCCGAAGCCGTGTCGACACTCCAGCAGTTGCTACAGGCGAACCCCGACTACACGCACGGCGACAAGGTGATGTACGAGATCGCGTGGGCATACCGATCGATGGAAGACCAGACGCAGCAAGCCGAGGCCTTGCCCTGGTTCCGCCGCTTGACCGAGGAAACGCCGGACAGCCCGCTGGCAGCCGAAGCCTGGTTCCATGTCGGGGAATCGCAATACGACCAGCAGCAATACGCTCAGGCTGCAACGTCCTACTCGGCCGCCAAGGCCGGCGGCGCCCAAGGCGAATTGGCGGAGAAGGTCCTTTACAAACTGGGGTGGTCCCATTTCCAGCAACGTGACTATGAGCAGGCACTGGCCGAATTCACGGCCCAGGCCGACGCTCATCCCTCCGGGGCTTTGGCTGCCGATGCGGCGTTGATGAAAGCCGAATGCCTGTTTCGTCTGGAGGACTACCGCCGAGCGTTGGCGGCCTACGAAGCGCTGCAAGAGATCGAATTGTCGTCGCCCCAATTCTCCGCTTTGGCATTGCTGCACGGTGGCCAGTCGGCTGCGCAGATGAAGGAGTGGAACAAAGCGGTTTCGTTTTTCGAGAGTCTCTTGAGTCGATATGACCAATCGCCCTATGTGCCGGAGGCCCGTTACGAGCTGGCGTTCGCTCAACAGAACCTGGGTGACGAAAAATCCGCGATGCAGAACTTTACCCTGGCTGCGGAAAGCTCGCGAGAATCGCTGGGAGCCCGAGCCCGTTTTATGATCGGCGAATTGCACTTCGCTCGCAAGGATTACCGCGCGGCGATCCGGGAATTCCAGCGAGTGATGTTTGGGTTCGGCGGCGACGCGGCTACCGACGAGATCAAGCCTTGGCAGGCCAAGGCCGCCTTCGAAGCAGCTCGGTGCTCGGAAGTCCAGATCCAAGACGCGGCGGCGTCCGACCGTCCCGGTCTGATCGCCGATGCGCGAAGATTCTACCAGTACGTCGTCGAGAAGCATCCTGAACACGAACTCGCTGCCCAAGCGAAGTCGCGGTTGCAGGTGCTCTCCAAACTGTAACGCCGTCCCTCCGTCCATAAGGCCCTCGGTTCATGCTGCTTCCGCCATCACTCCACACGCGCCAACGACGCTTTGCCTTTTGCGGGCTGGCGGTCATCCTGACAGCCGCGTTGGTAAGCCTGTACGTGACCACACCCGCCCACCTGGCCGCCCAGGACGACCCAGGTCCCTCGGCGCAAATCGCCGACGATGGGGACTTCGATCCCCAAGCCAACGACCAACCGCTGGATCAGGACGAATCACCCGCGACGATAGGCCAGACGTTGGAAGGCATCAACGTCTTTGCCCTGATCGTCAAAGGCGGCTGGTTCATGCTGCCGATCCTGATGATGTCGCTGCTGGTGGTCACGTTCACCATCGAGCGGTTCATCGCGCTGCGCGAGGACAAGACCGTTCCGCGTGAGCTGATTTCGGATCTGGGCCAGTTGGGCGGCAATCAGGGCGGCTTCGACCCTCGGCAGGCCTACCGGTTGTGCCAGCAGTTCCCGTCGACCGCGTCGAACGTGATCCGCGCGATGCTGTTGAAAGTCGGGCGACCGCATTCGGAGGTCGAGCACGCGGTAGCCGAGGCCAGCGAACGCGAAGCGGAACGGATGTACGCCAACGTGCGTTGGTTGAACCTGGCCGCCGCCATCACGCCGCTGCTCGGGCTGATGGGGACCGTGTGGGGCATGATCCGAGCGTTTCATGATACCACGCAATTGGCCCCCGGGCAGAACAAAGCCGATTATCTGGCCGAAGGCATCTATGTGGCGTTGGTGACCACCTTGAGCGGGCTGGCCGTCGCGATCCCCGCCGCCATCCTGGCTCACTACTTCGAAGGGCGCATCACCACCATGTTCCATCGGATCGATGAACTGCTGTTCAACCTGTTACCCCAGGTCGAACGCTACGAGGGCCGAGTGCGGTTCAGCCACCAATCGCACGAACCATCCGAAGTGCCGCCGCCGATCGCCACCCAACCCCCGCCACCTGCCCGACCCGCCTCGGCGGCGGCCAATTGAACGGAGGATCGTGCGACGATGGCAGTCAAAATCAAACGCGGACAAGCACTGGGTACGTTGAGCCTCACTCCGTTGATCGACGTGGTGTTCCTGCTGCTGATCTTCTTCCTGGTCGCAACCCGTTTCGCTCAGGAGGACCGCGAATTGGATGTGGTGCTGCCGTCGGCCAGCGAGGCTCGGCCGCTGATCGTTCAACCCCGTGAGCTGTTCGTCAATATCGATCATCAAGGCAACTACTTCATCGATGGCAAGACGTTGAACGGCGAGGAGGTCGAAGCCGTGTTGCGGCAGGCTGTGGCCAACAACCCGGTCAACCAATCGGTCATTATCCGAGCGGACAAGCGTGTGCAACTGGATTACGCGGTGCTGGTCATGAACCTGTGCAACAAGGTGGGAATCCTGGACTATAAACTGACGATCGACGGCGAGAACCGCTGAGATGGCGAAAACCCGACGAATTATCCGCAAGCAAAAGTTACCGACCCGGCCGTCGTTCGACGACCAGCTCTGGCCGGTGCTGCTGGCCTTGTGCGTCCTGGCCGGTTTCTTGATGGGTTCCGTGCTGGTGCGGTTGGAGGTCGACGATCCGCATTGGCAGACCAAGGCGGCGGCCTGGATCGCGCTGATCGTGATCGGGACGGCTGGCGTCGCAACAGCACTGTGGCGTTTGGACCATCGCCGGTTCCGACGTAGCATGCAACTGGCGATCCTGCTGGGGCTGTTCCTGCACGCGGTGTTCCTGGTGACCACGCTGGATTGGTGGGTGTTCTCGCGATTCCAGGAATTTGCGATGCAGCGCGACTTGGCGGAGAGTCGGCAACAGGTTACGGTCCCCGACTATGTCGAAATACCTCGCCCCGAACAACGGCGTCCGGACTTCGAACAACCCGTGCCGGTGCCAAGCCCGCAGCCCGAATTGCATGGCGAACCGCTGGTGCGTCAGGAAGTCGAGGATCCGCCGTTGGTCCCGCCCGACCCCAGCTCGGTTCCCGAATCGGAAACGGATCCGCGTCCCAGCGAGATCCGTCGGGAACAGATCGCCGAGACGACACCACGGCACAGCGACCATCGCTCGCAGTGGAGCCGACGTACGAGCGATGTGCGGCCGACGCTGCCCAGCAGCCAGGCGATCCAAGCACCCGATCGCCCGGCGCCGTCACGATCCGTCGAAATGCAGGCTCGCGAGAGCACGCCCCAACGGCAGCCGACCGAGGCGCAATTGGCGGCTCGCCAACCGGTCACGCAACCGTCGGCAGCGACTCCGAGTCCGGACCTGCAGATGTCGCGACGCGTTGACCAGCCTTCCGCCGAAGCGGAGGAATCGGCGACGCCGACCTTTCGGCGGCAGGTGACTCAGCCGCTAGCCACCCCTCGCACGGTCACCGATCTGGCGGATCAGACGGCCGTTTCTCAGGCCACCAGCGACCAGCAATTGCAGCCCAGCACGACTCTGGCCAGACGCCAGGCGACCGCCGCGCCCGAGCCCGCCTCGACGCGCGCCGAACCGGTCCCTGACACGCCCAGCGACGTGCCGCCGGAGCCTCGGTCGCGTCAGGCGCCGGCCGCGTCGCGCCCCGAGATCGCCCAGACCCCCACCGCGATCCCCAACCAACGAACTCGCGTCACCCCGCGCACCGAAACGGCGACGGCAGCCAGCCGCATGACGCCCTCGGAAGCACCATCGATGCAAGTCGCCGAGTTGCCCGATCCAGCCTCGGCCACGACCGAAGCCACCGAACGCAGCAGTCCGACGGTTCAGCCGGAGCCTCGCGATGCGCCCCTCGATCGCCAGAGCCCGGCGACCGACGCGATCGCGGCAGCTCGCTCGGTCCCGTCGCCACCGGTCGATACCTCAGCGGCCGTAGCGTCTCCCTCAGCATCGGCTCGTGCCACACCGCTGACGGAACCGGCCGAGTTGACGCCCCAGGCCAGCGCCCCTGCTACGACGCCGCGCCGGCCGATGACGGTATCGAACCTCGTGGCGGGAACCGAGGTTCCGACTTCGGAACCGCCGACGATCGCGGCCGCAGATAGCGATCGGGCAGCCGCCGATCCGGTACCCAGCCGGATCGAGTCCAGCCGTCAAACGCCGCTCAGCGCGGCTCCGGCGGCCGCAGACACCGCCGTAGTCGCCGGACTGCCAACGCCTGAGAGCAGCCAGCAGCGGTCTGCCGAAACACCGGCAGCCACCCGTTTGCCTCGCGCCCCGGAGGCTCCGGAAATCGCTCAAGCGACCGTCAGCGCGCCGGCTCGACGCCAATCCACGTCCGCCCAGCCCAATGCCGCGACCGTCCAGGCCGACGTTCCCACCAGCCTGGCCGTCAACCAAGCGCCCAGCGATCAGCCGCGACCGTCGTCCGCGACCATCGCACGGCAACCGCTGGACCGGCCCCAAGCGCCGCGCAGCCAGCAACCGCTTCCATCGCAGATCGCCGCCACGACCACTCAAATCGCGCGTCCGTCACCGCCGCGTATCGAGACCACCGCCACGCCCAGCGTGACCCCGGCGGCCGAGCCATCCTCGCGGCCGGCTCGCGCTACCCTGACCTCGCCGCTCGCCGCATCGCCGACCCAGGTCGAGAGTCCTGCGGTCGCCACGACGGATCGCGGCGTTGGCGAACCGACGGCCCAACCGGCTCGTATGGCCCTTTCCCGATCGATGTCCGGCACGGCCGGCGTCGGTGCGGGCCGCAACCTGGACCGTGCGCGGCCTGCCGAAGACAGCCCTTCGATGACCGCCTCGGCCTCCGCACGCCGAGCGGAACCGATGCAAGATTCTCCGCAAGGTCCCGCGCTTTCCCCCGCAGCCCGGACGCTGGTCCGACGATCGTTGGCTGGCGATACGGCTCCGAGCGCTTCGCTGCCCGCAGACGCAATCGCCGCCACGGCCACCGCGACGGCCGCCGATCGACCGGCGGAACTGGCTGCCAGCGCCAGCGCGGTCCAGCGGCCCAGTGATGCGCGGGCGAACGAGGGCCCCACCACCGCCGATCGCGGCACAACCGAAGTCGATCTGGGCGTCACGCAAATCGTCTCCGAAGGCCAGATCGGTCGCGCCAGCGGCGGGGGCCAGCCGCAATTGAGTTTCGAAATCGATGCGCCGCAACTGGCTCGCTCCGAGCGAGTCGGTGGGGCTCCGCTGGCCGCGCTGGCCGAACCGACCGTGGTCGACGTGCCCACGGCTCCGCTCAGCCCAGGAGGTGGACAGCCACCGGTGCCGCAGACCGAGTTACCGCCGACAGCCGTGGTCCGAACCGATCCCGGTGGCGGCCAACCCGTCTCGGGCGGACCGGCACGAGCGAACGAAACGGGACCGCCCGTCGAGGTCAGCATGGCGGTACGCATCGCGGATGCTTCGATCGCTCGAGCCGAATTGGCCGAAGCAGCACCTGGCGATCCCACGGCCGGCGGTGGCCAAGAAGAAGAGGAAGACGAAGAAGAACGACGCCGACGCTTGGTTCGAGCTGCCAATCAGACGGCGGCGGCCAGCACACCGACGACCGTCGATCTGTCAGCACTTGCCGCCGTCGCCGACGGAGAATCGCAGCCGGAAACTGCAGCGGCTGCGGTCTCGATCGCTCGAGCCAACCCAGAACAAGACACCGAAGCGCGCGGCGGGTCGGTTGCCGTCGCCGATCCGGGGCAGGCGACGCCGTTGCCGATCGCCCAAAGAACGATCGAACGAGCGGCCGTGTCAGAGGCAACTCCCGAAGGACCACCGATCACCGATACGGCCAGCCGTTCACCGCAACGCACCACCAGCGGAAGACCCGCTCCGACGATCCAGGCTCAAGTCCCATCGGTCCCGGCCGAAGCTTCGATCACCGATCTGGCAGCCGAACCGTCGGAGATCAGTGGCCCGGCGGCCAGCTCGCTTGCTCGCGCTCCGATGGACCAAGGACCCGTGACCGGCGGCAACCCGGCTTCGCACGCCGCCCCGTCGACGGGCGAGGTCGACCGCTTGGCGGCAACCGAGTTCACGCGGGCCGAGGCCGTCGACGCGGCTCCTGGTCCGCCCGAAATGGGCGGCGGAACCCAAGCCCCGACGCGAGCCGCCAGCGGGCCGTCGCTGGATACCGATCTGCGTGCCCAGACGCTGCAAATCGCCGGGATGCCCGAATCCGGCGGTCTACCAGACAGCTCGCCGATGGCCGCTCAAGGCCTGCAACCCGCACGATTGGCAGGCGGGACCAACGCTCCTCCGACTCTGGGGCCCCACGGTGCGACCGCTGATCCTGCGGTCCATGACGCCGAATCGATAGCAGCGGTTGGCGCGGCGATCGGATCACGCGCCTCGTCGCCCAGCAGCGAAGACGGTCCCGTGATCGCCCAAGCCACACCGGCCAGCTTGCCCTTCCAACGTTCCGGCCCCGACCGCTTACCCCACTCGCCCGCCGCAGCCACTTCGATCGATCTGCCGGACCCGGGCGACGATCAAGCCGTGTTGGCAGCCAACTTGGATCATTCGCTGCATGGGTTGGCCGAGGATCTGGCGGTTTCGCGAGAATTCGTCGAGGCTGGATTGACCGTAAACCGTCACGCGCCGCCCGGCCCCGGCGGACTAGGAACCGAACCAGCCCCCGACGCGGGCTTGAATCATCGCCGTGCGGCGACCGACAGCGTCCAGGTCCAAGTCCACGCGGCACGGTTCGTCCGTCAACAGCCCGGCGGACGGCCTGATTTCAGCACCGCAGCCATCGTGGCCACGGAACCATTCCAGCAACGCATGGATCGATCCGCCGGAGAAGGCATCTACGGCGATCGAGGGGCTCCGCCACCGATGACCGAAGAAGCGATCGAGCTGGGACTGGCGTACCTCAGTCGCGTTCAACTGGAGGACGGCAGTTGGAGCCTGCAGGGCAGCGGGGAATCAGCGGCGCTGGTCGCCGATACGGCCGCTACCGGACTGGCGCTGCTGGCCTTCCAAGGCGCCGGGTACAACCATCGCCAACACCAGTACGCCGACACGGTCCACGCTGGAATCCAGCATCTGGTCCGCAACCAGCGACCCGATGGTGATCTGTTCCTGCCTTTGGACGATGAATCCAATCGTAGCGTCTGGATCTACAGCCATAGCATCGCCGCACTGGCTTTGACCGAAGCCTATGGAATGACTCAGGACCCAGCGCTGCGGGAACCGGCTCAGAAAGCCGTTGATTTCCTGGTCGAAAGTCAACATCCCGAGCGCGGCGGCTGGCGCTACTCGCCCCAATTCGGCAGCGATACCTCGGTCACCGGATGGGCCATGATGGCTCTCAAAAGCGGCGAATTGGCGAATCTGGACGTGCCGAACGAAGCCTACCAGCGCATTCGGCACTGGTTGGATAAATCCCAAGCCAGCTCGGCCGACCCCCATCTGTACGTCTACAACCCGATAGCACCCGATACACCCGAACAACGGCACGGCCGGCGTCCGAGCACGACCATGACCTCTGTCGGGCTGTTGATGCGTTTGTACCTGGGCTGGCAACGCGATCACGAAAACATGATCCGCGGCGCCGAGTATCTGGGACAGAACCTCCCGCAATTGGGCAGCACACGTAATCCGGAACGAGACACCTACTACTGGTACTATGGCACGCAGGTCATGTTCCACATGGGCGGCGACTACTGGCAGGCCTGGAATGGCAAACTACACCCCCTGTTGGTCAACCATCAGATCCGCCAGGGCCCGCTGGCCGGTAGCTGGGACCCCCGCCGCCCCGTCCCCGATCGCTGGGCGCCTCACGCAGGACGGCTGTACGTGACGACGATGAATCTGTTGTCTCTGGAGGTCTATTACCGATATCTACCTCTATACGAAGACACCGCCCGTTGATCATCGCTCGCCCGGAAAGAAGAGCTTGGGAGTTCGTTCATGTCCGACACGGAGAAATCAGAATCATCCAACTCGGGCGATGATGCCGGCGCACTTCCCACGAGAGCGATGACCGCCGATCTTCCATCACCGTCGACAATGGTCACCGTGCTGGATATCACCAAAGATGCGTTGCCGATGCGATTCGGACGATTCGAATTGCAACAGATCGTGGGGCAAGGCGGCTTTGGAACGGTGTTCCGCGCCTACGATACGCAACTGGATCGGCACGTGGCGTTGAAGATCCATCGTCGCGGCGTTCTGGAAACCGAAGATCAGGTGGCTCGATTCCTACGCGAGGCTCGTTCGGGCGGAAAGCTGAATCATCCCAACATTTGCCCTGTGCACGATGTGGGCCATTTGCACGGCAATCATTACATCGTGATGGGGTTCATCGAAGGCGTCCCGCTGTCCGAATTGTTCAGCAGCGTTCACCCGATGAACCCGAAGGCAGCCGCGAGCATCATCTTGAAACTGACGATTGCGTTGAGCGAAGCCCATGACCAGGGGATCATCCATCGCGACCTGAAGCCGTCGAATATCATGATGGACCAAAAACGCAACGAACCGATCATCCTGGATTTTGGGCTGGCGCGCAGCTATGTTGTCGAGACCGATCAGACGCAGACAGGCCAGGTGGTAGGAACGCCGGCGTACATGAGCCCCGAACAGGCTCGCGGACCCACGGGCGCCGTGGGGCCCTCGACGGATATCTACAGTTTGGGAGTGATCCTTTACGAGTTGATCACGGGCCGACCACCTTTTCTCGGATCGTTAGCCGAGATCTTCACGCAAATCCTCACCGCTCAACCTTCGTCTCCTGCAAAGCATCGCCCGGAACTGGATGCAGCCATTTCGGCGATCAGTCTGAAAGCGATGGCCAAGGAGCCCGCCCAACGCTTTGCGTCGATGCACGATTTTGGCCAGGCGTTACAGGCCTATTTGCGAGTCGGATCGGCCAGTTTGCCACCCCGCATCGGACGAATTGCGGGGACGACGGCTAAGAACAATCAGTCACGTTCCGCCGTCCCCCTGAAAGCCTCGCCAGCGCGACCAACCCCGACCTCGGATAAGATCGAATTCACCTGCCCAAAATGCAAATTACCCGTCCGCACGCCAGCGGCCACCGCAGGCAAAAAGGGCAAGTGTCCCAATTGCCAGGCGATCGTGCCGATCCCTAAGCCAACGCCTGCGGCGGCTCGGACCGAGCCGAGTCGTTCGGGTTCGCCGGTCCATCCATCACGACCGATCGAATTCGCATGCTCGCATTGCGGTCAACCGGTCCGCACCCCGCCCGGCACCGCTGGCAAGAAAGGACGATGCCCGCATTGCGACCGGATCGTCGATATCCCCACCGGAAAATGACGCAGCGCCGAAGGCGGCTTTGAGCCGATGCGGCATTACCACCGCCCAGCTCGATGCGGGTTTCGCGGACGAGGCCCAGCGAACCCTGGACGAGGCCCAGGCCACGGCTGGGCAGTTACCTCCAACACAAATCCTGGGACATGGACAAGACGCGGCGCGCGTTCTGACAGTTTACCCCATGGTTGCATAAAGCGTAGGACGGATTACCATTTGATCGATTAAGGAGACGCCACCATGTTTCGAGTGAGTGCAACGATGTTTCGGAAAACCTGCTGGTCGGGAGTCATTGGAGCATGGATACTGGCCATGCTCTGGGGAAACGCCGCAGCGCAGGCCGACGATGCGGAGCCCATCCGACCGTATTCCAAGAATCCGCATTACTGGCAGTACAAGGGCAAGCCCGTCCTGCTGCTGGGCGGCTCGTGGCAGGATAACCTGTTCAACCATCCCAAGGCTCTGGAGCGGCACCTCGATGTGATGAAATCCGTCGGCGCCAATTACGTGCGCAACGTGATGAGTCATCGCAACGTGGGGAACGTGTTCGCCTACGAGCAGGTGGACGGCAAGTTCGACCTGGACCGCTGGAACGACGAGTACTGGCGGCGGTTCGAGAATTTCCTCAAGCTGACTCACGAGCGGGACATCATCGTCCAGATCGAGATCTGGGCCACCTGGGATCATTACGAAGACCATCAGTCGCTGGGCGGCTGGTCGAAGCACCCCTTCAACCCCGCCAACAACAGCACCTACACCGCTGAGGAATCCGGTTTGCCGACTCAGGTCACCTACGCCCCCCGCAGCGAACCGACCGAGCATGCGTTCTTCCGTAGCGTGCCTGGCTTGGCCAGCAACACGTTGGTGCTGCGGTATCAGCAGGCTTTCGTGGACAAGCTGCTGTCGTACTCGCTGGCCTACCCGCACGTGCTGTACTGCATGAACAACGAGACGGGCGAGCGCGTCGAGTGGGGCGATTATTGGGCGAGATACGTGCGCCGGCGGGCCGAGGCAGCGGGCGCAGAGGTCTACATCACGGACATGCGCCGGAGCGAAAATGTCCGGAGCAAGGACCATGCGCACATTTTCGACCGTCCGGATCTGTACACGTTTGTAGACATCTCGCAAAACAACGCCTGGGCCGGGTTGGGCCAGAAGCACTACGACAACATCCTGTACGTTCGGGAGCACCTCGCCAAGCAGCCCCGACCCATCAACAACAACAAGAACTACGGCGCAGCGCGGCATGGCGAAGAAGAGTCGGTCGCACGGTTCTGTCGGATCGTCTTCGCCGGGTGCGCCGGCGTCCGCTTCCACCGGCCTCATCCCCGAGAGGACCCGGAGGCCCACGAGGCTGCTACGGATTTCGGTCTGGGCCTCAGCCCGCGTGCTCAGGCCATCATCGCCTCCATGCGCGAGATTGCCAATGCCATCGAGTTCGTGCAGATGAAGCCTCGCAACGACCTGCTCGACGATCGGTCCCCGAACGAGGCCTACTGCCTGGCCGAGCCGGGCAGGCAGTACGCGGTCTATTTTCCCGACGGAGGCCAAGTGAAGCTGGATGTGTCCGAGGCCAAAGGACCTTTGCAAGTCCGCTGGCTGAATATCAATCGCAGTACATGGCAGCCACCGCAAACCGTCACCGGCGGCGGGACACTGGAATTGAAGGCACCGGGCCAAGGACACTGGGCCGTGCTCGTGCTGGCCCGTTAGGATCGGCAAAGAAATAACTGTCGAATGTCGTTTGGTGGTACCCAGCGCGAACGGCGTCGGGTGTCGTTTTCGGCTGGCGATTTAGTAGGTCCCGAGCGCCGAGCGGGACCTGCATTTCCGGCAAGCATTCGCGTCCCCATTT
>REEF01000693.1 GCA_007695205.1 Planctomycetaceae bacterium | reverse complement strand
TTCGCGCTGGGTACCACCAAACGACATCCGACAGTTATTTCTTTGCCGATCCTAAGGGTTTGGTGATTGGGTTTTTTTCGCAAGCGGATGGTGACGAGGTGCTTCTATGATCGATGCATTTTTCTGGGCGGGAATCTTAATCATCGTGGCCATTGGACTGTTGGCGTTAGAACTGGTCATCCCTTCGGGTGGGGTCCTCAGCGCGTTGGCGTTCCTGGCGCTCGTCGGTTCGGTGGTCGCGGCGTTTACCGGCGGTGTCGTACCAGGCATGATCGTGCTGGTCGCCAACGTGGTCCTGGTTCCCATGTTGATCTTAGCGGCGGTCAAATGGTGGCCCTATACGCCCATAGGAAGAATGGTGGTGTTGCATGTCCCTGATAGCGAGGATGACGTGCTGCCCGACACTCCGGCTTTCCGTGAGCTGCGTGAGCTGGTGGGTCGGCGAGGAGTTGCGAAGACGAAGATGTTGCCCAGCGGCGCGGTGGTGATCGACGGTCGCACGTACGATGCGGTCAGCGATGGGGTGGCCATCGACCATGGCCAGCCGATCCGCGTCAAGGCGATACGAACCAACCGGATCATCGTCACCCCGGTCGCTGCCAATGCTCCCGTGCTTCCGGCAGGCACGGACATGCTGGATCGGCCCGCCGAGGAATTTGGACTTGGATCTCTGGAAGATCCGCCTGTTTGATCGCGGCCGTTTTTCTCACGATCGGCGAGAATTGTCGACCTTCTTCGAGGAAATCGATTGCAAAGCGGTTAATCACCAGTTAAAAAAGAAGGATGTTGATAGAGATTGCTTGTCGCATCGACCGCGATACGCGGCATCAGCGGTTGCGTTATTTTCTTTCGAGAGGTGGAAACAATGCTTCTATTTGCCCAAGGTGACCCCGATCCCCGCATGATGATCGTGATTGTGTTCGTGGTGCTGATCGTGATGGTCGTCGGCGTGGTCTTCACCGTGATGGCCCGCTATTTCCGGTTGTGGATCCAGTCATTTTTGACCAACGCGGGGATCTCGATTTGGGATCTGCTCGGGATGACCTTCCGCAAGGTGAATCCGGCGGTGATTGTCCGCAGCAAGATCATGGCGGTCCAGGCGGGGATCACCGATGAATCGGGCGTAACCAGCAAGGCTCTGGAGGCTCATTATCTGGCGGGCGGCAACGTGCCGTTGATCATCCGGGCGTTGATCGCGGCTCAGAAAGCGAAAACGATCCAGTTGAGTTTTCGCGAAGCGACGGCGATCGACTTGGCGGGCCGCAACGTGCTGGAAGCCGTCCAGACCAGTGTTTACCCCAAAGTGATCGATTGTCCCAACCGATCGTCGGGCCGATCGACGCTGGATGCCGTCGCCAAGGACGGGATTCAATTGAAGGTCAAGGCGCGAGTGACGGTCCGCGCGAACCTGCAACAGTTGATCGGCGGTGCCACCGAAGAAACCATTACGGCTCGTGTGGGCGAGGGCATCGTCAGCGCGATCGGTTCGGCGGAAACGCACGCGATGGTCCTCGAGAACCCGGACATGATTTCCAAAGCCGTGCTGGAACGCAAACTGGACTCGCAGACGGCGTTCAAGATCGTATCGATCGATATCGCGGACATCGACGTCGGTGATAACATCGGAGCCAGGCTGCAGGCCGACCAAGCCGAGGCGGATACTCGCGTCGCTCGGGCTCGAGCCGAAGGACGCCGTGCGATGGCGGTGGCTCACGAACAGGCAAAGATCGCCAGTATCGAGGAGAGTCGAGCGAAGTTGGTGGAAGCCGAAGCCGAGGTGCCGAAAGCGATCGCCGATGCGTTCCATAACGGCAAGCTGGGGATCATGGATTATTACAAATTGCGGAATATCCAAGCCGATACCGACATGCGTACGGCGATCGCGCAGACGTCGTCGCCAAGAGCCAACAAAGGTTGATCATGCTGAAGGAACTGGAGAACCTGCTCACGGAAATCGCTCGGCAACAAGGCGTGGACGTTGGGCCTCGCAAACGGCAACAAGCCGTGCGGCCCGAACCGGATCTGGTGGACGCCGAGATCATCGAAGCCGAGCCGATCCGAGCTGACGCGGTCCGACGCGTCGGCTCTAGCAGCGCCAGCGTCCACGATATCCACGATTCCTTGCACAGTCGATCCTTGAGCGATCAGCAGGAACCATCGGAGGATCGTCGTGATCTGCACGTGCACGAACGGTTCGACGAACGGACAAGCCACACGGAGGATTCCGCGTACGACGAGGATGTGGAGCGGAATCCACTGGATGCGGCCAATTGGGTCGCCGCCCTATTTCGCGACCCGCAGAGGACTCGCCAAGCCATCATCCTGCGCGAGATTCTGACCCGCCCAACCGACTTCTGGTAACGGTGACGTGTTTCGAGGATTGCAAGAGGACGGATGATGGAGATCGTCTCAGTAGAACCCGGCCGAACTCGCATCGGCTGGATCGGCACCGGCGTGATGGGATGCAGCATGTGCGGGCATCTGATCGACCGAGGCTTCGCGTGCACGGTCTACAATCGGACTCGAGAGAAAGCCCAATCGCTGCTGGATAAGGGGGCTCGGTGGGCCGACACCCCCAAGCAGGTCGCCCTTCAGAGCGACGTGATCTTCTCGATCGTCGGCTTTCCCGACGATGTGAGGCACGTTGTGCTGGGCTCCGATGGTAGCTTGGCCGGTTCCCAGCCCGGGAACATCCTGGTCGACATGACCACCAGCGAGCCCACATTGGCCGTGGAGATCGCCAGCGCGGCTCAGCAGCAAGGTGTGTGGAGCGTCGATGCGCCCGTGTCGGGAGGCGACATCGGGGCGCGCGAAGCCCGTTTGTCGATCATGGTGGGCGGCCAGTCGGCGGCGGTCCAGGCATTGAAACCCTGCTGGGACGCCATGGGGAAAACCATCGTGCATCAAGGCGGTCCGGGAGCTGGCCAGCACACAAAAATGGTCAACCAGATCCTGATCGCCACCAATATGATTGGCGTCTGCGAGTCCCTGCTGTACGCGCATCGAGCCGGGTTGGATTTAAACACCGTCATGCAATCGGTCGCTTCGGGAGCCGCTGGGAGTTGGTCCTTGTCCCATCTGGGCCCGCGAATCATTCAGAACAACTTTGATCCGGGCTTTTTCGTCGACCACTTTCTGAAGGACATGCGGATCGCGCTGGACGAAGCCGACCGTATGGGCTTGGCACTTCCGGGACTGGCACTGGCCAAGCAACTGTACCAGGCACTCCAGGCTCAGGGCCACGGTCGGAAGGGAACCCATGCCCTGCAACTGGCTCTCGCGTCCCTTTCGGGCCTGGATTGGCGCCAGCGAGCCGATTCCTAATTCGCTGGCGAATTTGCCGCATGCTTAAACACCCGGCCAGGTACTTCTTGGTGGAATCGGCGGAAGCGGGCGGTGGGTCCCGAGCGCCGAGCGGGACCAAATGTGGGAAGCAGATGCCCTCCAGAAATGCAGGTCCCGCTCGGCGCTCGGGACCTACTA
>REEF01000160.1 GCA_007695205.1 Planctomycetaceae bacterium | reverse complement strand
TCCGGCTTCTGCATGAGTTCGAAGAGGGAGTGAGGGTGCCGAACGTGCGGTCACTGCGCAGACGTTGAAGGCCCCGCGGCAAACATTATCGCTCGCAAACCGCAAACCGCGTCCAGCCGACGACTTGTGCGATCGCTGGCGTGCGTCGCCAAGTCATTCCTCCTGCTCGCTCAGGCTGCCTAGCATGGCTGCCAAGAGTGTGCTGAGTTCTATGTCATCGCTCGCCAGAGGCTTGGATCCCGTCAGACGCTGGGCGATTCTGGTCGGTTTAGGCGCTTCCTGGATCAGTTGCTGAGCCGGGTCATTGAAAAGCCTGGGCGCAGAGGCTCTGATGGTGGGAGACTAGCCGCCACCGCGGGTTCAAGTTTCGGAAACACCGCCGATCTTGGATGCCTACGGGGGGCGGTATCCACCCTGAGCAGCCAGTCAGCGGCGCTGGTTGAGCGGCTTTAGTCGGAGGTGAAACTGCCGCTGGAACGGCTTGCCCTAACGCGTAAAGCGCGGACAACGCCTGGGGTGGTTCGGCTGGCGTTCCCTGGCGTGCAGCCTGGGATGCTGTCGCCCGCAAGCACTGAGGCCATCGGTTTGCCGACCGGTCTGATGGACTCCGGGGTGGACTCGCGCCAGGCATTCGTTCGACGGCGGGAGTGGCAATGCGACAGGATTCCGGTGTATGACGGGGCATTGTCTTCCGTTGCCAAAGCATCCGCCCCAAGGCGAAACGGAAAATGGCGCTGATTCGTCGTATATTCATGACATCACCACCATGCCGTAATAGCTGAGGCTAACCGGGCCGCGATCGGGAGGGAGACTGAACTGATGAGTGAAGATGCTGGTGTTGTGGCCATCCGAGGCGTTATCGAGCCGTTGTATCGGGGCAAGTTCTGGATGCAACTGCTCGGGGTCGTTTCGATTCTTTACGGGGTACTGTTGGCGATCACGATCGTCGGTCTGATTGTGGCCTGGATCCCGATCTGGGCCGGGGTGGTGTTAATACAGGCCGCTGGCGCGTCCAGCCGGGCTTTCGAAAGTGGTGATGCGGTCGAGATGACGCGTGCCATGGCCAAGCTCAAGACCTATTTCACGATCTTCGGCGTTTTGATGCTGATCGGCATCATCCTGACGGTGGTTGGGATGGTCTTCGGGATCGGCGCCGGCCTGATGGGATTGGAGTCACTCGGCCTGTAATCCCGTTCGTTGGCCGTTCTTCTCTCCGCTTAGTGGCGGCGAACGTTGAGTCTGCCGTTTAGGGACGCTGGCATCTCGGAAGATCCCTAGGAGCTAGTTTTCGCTTGCCCCCCGCAAGCGAACCCCGTGGACCACGGTTAGGTCGTGGGAAGCCGGCAGTAGTGTGGACCAGGCTGAGTTTGCCGGGGGGTGGTTCCGACCCTGAGCCGACGCCCACTGACTGTTCGCGAACGACCCGTTACCGATCTGCTGCGGACGCCCGGACGCTTCCATCGGCTGCATCATTGTCTCGGGTCGGCGCGCCAAGGGAGGTGGTATCAGCACCTGGTCGGTCTGAGCAGGCTGGCTGGCCCAAGAAAACCCGCCTTCCGAAAACCCGGGGGTTCATGAGCGAGAGATTGATACCCCCGACGGCTAAAGCCGGGGGCTTCTCGCGCAACGTTGGTGAGCCAGAGGGTTTCTCCAGTGGGCAACGGACGTTACCCTAGTGGCCACTGCGGTGTTCCGACCTCAACGAGACTACCGGAGCGACATCTCGGGCCCGGAGGCACGGTTCGAGGGTCGCTTCGAGGGGACCCTGATTCGCTTCGAGCGCATGGACGATGTGCCCAATCCGGATGACACCATCGAGGTGGAACTGTATTTCGACGTGACCGCGAAACGCGAGGAGTTTTGACCGGTTCTTGGCGGGGGAGGGGTTTTTGCCGGGCGGCGTCAATCGAAGGGTTCTGCGCCTCGCGTGGTGGCCCTGCCAACAACAACAGCCGCCACTGTGGCTCGATACCCTAAGGAGCGCAATCATGAAGCTCACCCGAACCAGCGTCCGATGGATTCTATCGATCTGCGCCGCTTTGCTTTCCACCAGTGCCATCGCCGACATCCCTCCAGCCACCAACGAGTGTGTATCCGATCTTGTGGAAACCACCCCGTCCGGCGATTTCACAACCCTGGAGGGGGGCGAGGTGGTGCGCCACGAAGCCACCGGGCTGGAGTGGCGGCGCTGCGCCGAGGGCATGTCGTGGACCGGCACCGGTTGCACCGGCAGCGCCAACACCTGGACCTGGCCGGCCGCATTGCGACACGCGGACGCAACGGCCGGGTGGCGTCTGCCCAGCATCCGTGAGTTGCGCACGCTTGTCGAACGATGCAGAACAGGACCCGCCATCAACCAGCAGGTATTCCCGGACACGCCTTCGCCCAGTTTCTGGTCGGCCTCGCCGTCTGCGGAACGTTCGGATCTCGCGTGGGGGGTCAACTTCCACAATGGCTTCGACCTCTGGCTCAGTAAAAGCCACCCGTTCCGGGTCCGGTTGGTGCGCGGCGGACAATGATGTTTCTTTGGCTTTTCTCGGGCCGGAACACCGGCGGTGGCGGGCAGCCGTGTCACACAAGTCCAAGTTTTCTGAAACCAGGGGCACCGCGCGCTCTGCCTGGCCAAGAGGTGCGCTCCGCAAGCTAGAGGCATAACGCAACGGGCCCTGGCCCGGAAAGCTGCGGCTAACCGCGACCGGTGTGGATTCGGTTCATGGGCGCCCGTTCGCCCGTGGCTTTGCATGCGGTGCCCCGCTTGTCGCATGTCGAACACATGGATTGCATCGCGATCCGTAACAAAGCGGTCAGGGCGGGGTTACTGCCGCTCTCGGCTATTGGGGGTCTCGAGTCGACCCTGACCGGCCAGTCAGCGGTGATGGGAGAGTGGCTGGAGTCGGACGCAATTCTGACGTTCGGAACCAGTTCTCTGGATCTATATGTGGTCCTGCCGGACCTGCCCTGGAGCCATGCGGATGATTGCCTGCATCGAGGATCCGGCGGTGATCGAAAAGATATTTCACCCATCTCGATGCGAAAGCCCTGAAGCTGGAAGCTTTGATACGCCCTCCCTGCTGGCTGCCGTCTATTGGGCTGACGGGGTTTCCCAACGGTGACCTCAAGGCTCCGATGCCGGCATGGACCGAAGAACAGGGCGGCGAACACGCTGGTTCGCGGGATTCGTGCCTGGTGCGACGCTCCGTGGGGCGCCTCAGACCAGATCGACGCCTGACCAGACGGGCCAAAGCATGCCAAGACCGACTGGCAGGGCCGGACTCGCGCCGAGCCAAGAGGTGATTCATTCTTCTATACCCCGCATTGCGGTAGATATCGAAGAGCGCCTCGAAGAGCGCATTGCCGAGGCGCCCCGTCAAGGCGATCGTCGCGACCGCACCGCCACCGATAGAACTTGTAGCGCACCGGATTACCAGCACTCGACGTGGGTTGGTTTCATTTGCAGATAAGGCGACAGCGCTTTCCGGAGCGCC
>REEF01000778.1 GCA_007695205.1 Planctomycetaceae bacterium | reverse complement strand
ACGACTCCCGACCCCTTCCGCCGATTCCACCAAGAAATACCTGGCCGGGTGCTTAACGGACTGCTATCTTGGCGGTCAACATAATCCGTTGGAACCCATTTCCACGTCACCGTTAGGGGCGTCGAGGATGTTGTAGGTGTAGCCTTGTTCGCAGAGGAACAGTTGCCGGCGCAGGGCGAATTCTTGTTCGACGGTGTCGGCGCTGACCAGGCTGTAGAAGTGGGCTTGGTTGTGGCCCGATTTCGGGCGGAGGATGCGGCCCAGGCGTTGAGCTTCTTCCTGGCGAGAGCCGAACGTGCCCGACACCTGGATCGCTACCGCAGCGTCGGGTAGATCGACGGCGAAGTTGGCGACTTTGGATACGGCCAGCACGCGGATCTCGCCGGACTTGAACCGTTCGAACAACTCGTCCCGCTTGCGCTGCCCGGTGCTGCCGGTGATCAGCGGCACGTCCAATTCGCGGGCCAGTCGCTGGAGCTGGTCGACGTACATGCCGATGATCAACGTCGGTTCGTTGGGATGTTGGGCGAGCAATTGCCGTGCAATCGCCTGTTTCTGCGGGTTCTCGGCGGCGATGCGAAATTTGTTGCGTTGGTCGGCCAACGCGTACGGCATCCGCAACGACTCGGGCATCGGCAGACGGATCTCGGTACATGCGGCGGTGGCGATCCAGCCTTGTCCCTCCAGGACCTTCCACGGCACATCGACCTTCTTGGGTCCGATCAGCGCGAACACGTCGTCTTCGCGGCCGTCTTCGCGGACCAGGGTGGCGGTCATCCACGTCTTTGTCGACTATGTCCGCAACCGCAACGTGAAACGCTCGCATCGCGGCAACATGCTGAGCAAAGCCGATCAAAGACGGTTGGCCAAGCTGCTGTCCGACCCCCTGGCCGCACAGCAAGTCGAACAGAATGATTCGTCCGATTGGGTAGATTACATCGACGACCTTGCCCTGGAACTGGGGTTCGTTACCTATGACACCGAAGGAGAGTACGAAGGGTACACCAGCCAGGAACCCATTTTCCCGGATAATTTCATTCAATTCGACGAGAAAGTCTATCAGAAGTTCATCGACTTGAGTCCCGCCAAGCAGGAATCGAGTCTGTTGACACACTTGCTGTCCGGGCGTCCGGGGGGTGACAGCGAATTCTTTTCCAGCTCGCTGCTGGGGCAACTCGACAAGTTCAATACCGTCGGATGCGGGCTCGGCGTCGTCCCGCTACTCGACTTTGTGAAAGCACGGCGTTTTCTCCTCAAGGTGTTGGCCGAATGCCCGCCCGGCCAATGGTTCAGCACGGCCTCGCTGATCGAGCATCTGAAGCAGCATCACCGCTATTTCTTGATCCCCGAAAAGCCGAATGTGAAAAACAGATCCGGTGCGAAATGGGGACGCTACGAAAACTTTCACGAAGGCACGAGCCTTTACGATAGGGGAACTCCGATACCGGAAAAGGATTCCGACGCGTTCCAACGGGTCGAAGGCCGATATATCGAACGATTTCTGGAAGACGTTCCATGGACTTTGAAGTACGTGGATGTGGCTTTTGGGAAACGTTCCAAGCAGCAGGTCTATCCATCGCTGGGCGTTCTGCAGGGATTCCGGGTCAGTGAGTTTTTGAGCCGAGCGTTACGCGAGCAGATTGCCGCGCCGCGCGTCACCGTGACGCCCAGCTTCGACGCCTATATCCAAGCGGAGACCTATCCCGCCAAGACGTTGGCTCAGTTGACGCCGTTGTGCGAGCTGGTCAAAGAAGCGACCTCGTTCGAGCTGAAGATAACCAAACAGAAAGTGGCCGCCGCGCGCGCCGCCGATCCGCGACTGGATGTGGTCGCACTGCTGCAGCAGTTGACTGGAACCGAGTTGCCGGGCAATGTGCTCCGCGAGCTGTCCGCCTGGTCCGAACACGGCGAGAAGTTCGTGTTGTATCGGGGGCTTTCGCTGCTGGAAGCGGACAAGGATTTGTCAGCGAGTGCAGCGTTCACGGTCGAAACTCCGGCACCCGGGATCTATCTGGTGCGTTCCCCCGCGAAACTGTTCGCCGAATTGGAACGGCAAGAACTGATACCGCTGCGAGTCAAGCATTCGGACGGACAATTGACACCTCTGCCCAAAGGCACGCGGACCCGCTTCGCGAAGCAGACCGCGGCTGCGAAGAAGGCGCCCAAGGCGAAGACCAAAGTGACGCTGACGCGTGTGACTCGAGTCCAGTTGGCATTTCCCGACCAACCGTTCTTCGACGACTTGATCCGGCTGTTAGCCGAAACGAAATGCCCCATCGAAGCCGATCGAAAGAAGCTGCTGCTGTCCTATTCCAAATCGAACGAATCGCTTGTCAACGCGGCACTCCAATCCCTGAAAACCCAGTATCAAGTCAAGATCCAAGACGTCGGCTGAAACAACCTCTGAGAAGGAAAAGGACAGGCATTATTCCGGAGGGCGATCGTCTGTTTCGAACGTCTCGGCAGCTTCGATGATCCCCAACCGATCGGCGCCGCGGTTGGACATGATGATCTGGTCGCCCGAGGCGGTCAGGATGGCGCCGCTGAACCGCTGGCCGTGCGACAGGACCGGGACTTGGGTCACGGAGGGGCCTGACCGGTACTGCCGCATGCTTGGATCGTAAATGCCCACGTGCGGCGCGCGATAGGGTGCCATCACCACCGGACCGTTGGGCCACCGCTGGGCTGCCATGAACGCTGCGGCCCCCTCGCCATGCTCCGGGCCCTTGGTAAACGTCCGGGTTGTCGGATCGTACAGCCCGATGTGTTTCGCGTTTCGCGGCGCCATGACCATCGTTCCGTCCGGCAGTTCTGCGATGCCCGAGTACGCGGCGGTCGTTCCGGCTTGATGCGGAGGGCCCTGGACATACACGTTCTTGTTGGGGTCGTAGATGCCTACGTGGACACTGTCGAAAGGCGTGAAGATGACCTCGCCCGTCCGCGAGCTGACGTGGATATCCGAGAACAGGTAGTGGCCTTGCTCCGGCACTTCGGGGCCATCGCGGTAGGTATCGGTCTGCGGGTCGTACAGCCCGACGACTCGTGCGTTGAGTGGTGCAAAGACAACCAGGTCCGGCCGGATCATCGCGCTGCCCAGGAACGCGTTATTCGAAGCCTGGCCATGCGCGGCCCCATCGCGGTATTGCTGCGTTTTGGAATCGTACAGCCCGACGTTGCGGCTGCCGCGTGGAGTCATCACGACCAGCGTGCCATCGATCACCGATCCAAAGCCGAACCCGCCCGGTTGGCCATGCCGAGCCGTCCGCGTCAGTCGCCCGGTGCCCGGATCGTATTCGGCAAGGAACTGACCGGTGCGGGGGATCAATACGATCCGCCCACCGTCCACAACCACACCGCCGCGAAATTCTCGGTCGCCCGTCAGTTCCATGACGGGACCGTCTCGGTAGCGGAACTCTTCGACGCGTGGCTGCCGGGGGGCGAGGTCATCGTCGGGTTCGCTGGCTTCGTCCGCCAGCACCTCGGGATCCGCC
>REEF01000161.1 GCA_007695205.1 Planctomycetaceae bacterium | reverse complement strand
ATGCGAGAATCAGTAACTTTTCAGGCGATTTTGGAAGAAGGACGCGTCGAAGAACTCCACCGCATGATCCTGCGGCAGGGCCGACGGCGGTTTGGGGAGGTGGACGAGGCGGTTCGGCAGCGGATCGAAGCGATGCGTGATATCGAGCGGCTCGAAGATCTGAGCGAGCGGCTGGTGATCGTGTCGAGCTGGGACGAATTGATGGCGTGACGCTTGTGGGATGGCCGGACGGGGTCGGGAGTCGTTTTCGGCCAAACGGTTTTCCATGTGGTTGGTCGTCGCCCGAAAACGACTCCCGACCCCCTCGCGTTGCTATTCCCCCCATCTTTCTGTCATAGCATTTTTCTGTTATTATCGCCCCGGCCAGATTTACCCTGCCTTTGCTGACGGAAAATGTGAACGTCACCCCGGCTAGTATGCTGGTTCGATACCACCAATCTACTTGACACCTGTCTGGATTGGCTTACACCAATATCCATGCACGATTGTCGATGATGGTCTGCTGGTCCGTTTGTCGGACAGATGGCAATGGCCGGTTTTTTCGCCGAGGTTTTCGCACGGATTTTCCGTTTGATCCCGGACTGACCCCTTTTCCCAGCTCGCCTCCGAAAAAAGACCCCCGTCCCCTTTTCCAGGTCGTGCTAGCAGTGCTGGCGTCGGCCTGCCAGCGGTCTTCGATTTCGACCGTGCCATGATGGCGAAGCTGGCATGAGCTGCCGATAAGGAGCGATGAGAGAAGTGTCGTCCGCTGGCGTCGCCGCACCTGTGGTGAAACGCATGTTTCGTACACGACCCTCTTCCACGCAACGTCCGCTACCCGTCCGCCTCGCTTGCCCAACAACCCGCCGGAAAGCCCGATCATGTTTTGCAATCCCCATCGGCTTAGCCTGCTTGTGCTGTGCTCGATCGCTTGGTTGACAACCGTCGGTTGCCGGTCGACCCCGCCCGCTCACGCCATCCGTGATCCGGACTACGCTTGGATGGCTGCACAAATCGATGCCGGTTGTTACGCTCCGTGCTCGGCGATCATGCCCAGTGCCGAGGTCCCCGAGTTGTCCGGGCCTCAGCCGGTCGAGACCCTGATCGCGTGGGCCGTTGCACAGAACCCGGCGGTCGAAGCAGCGCGAAAGCAAATGGAAGCGGCGTCGTACAGGATTCCGCAGGCTGCCAGTTTGGAAGATCCGATGCTAGAAGTAAATCCCTTCCTGGCACCCATGGGCATGGGCGAGATGCGACAGGTGATCCAGATGGGCGTGAGCCAGCAGATCCCCTGGTCGGGCAAATTGCAATCTCGTGCCGAAGTCGCCGCTCAGGAAGCCCAGCGGGCGCGGGCTCAGTGGGCGGCTGCGGAACTGGCCGTGATCGAACAAGTCAAGATCGCCTATTACCAGTTGTATTTCGTCCAACAGGCGATCCAGATCAGCCAAGCGGATCGCGAACTGCTGCTGGGACTGCAGGAAATCGCCGGGGCTCGGTTCCGCGTGGGACAGGTCAATCAGCAGGACGTACTGCGAGCCGAGTTAGAGGTGCTGGAACTGGACAATCAACTGGTTCGATTACAGCAGGAACTCGACACGGCTCGAGCTCGCCTGGCTCGGCAGTTGAGCATCTCGCCGGATACCCCGCTGGAAGCCGTCGAGCAACTGCCGGCCGAACAGATCCCCGCCGATCTGCAGCACTTATACAACCTGGGCATCGCCGCGCGGCCTGAGCTGCACGCGCAGTTAGCCGAAATTTCCCGCGCTCGGCAAAGCGTCGACCTCGCCAGGTTGGACTATTTCCCGGATGTCCGGTTGTCCGCGATGTGGATGGGCATGGACATGCCCGGCAACGGGATGAACACCACGATGGATTCCGGGGGCGATGCCCTATTGCTGGGTATCGGTGTCAATCTGCCCATCTATCGCCAACGACTGGACGCCGGAGTACGAGAAGCCGAAGCGCAAGCAGTCGCCTCGGCTCGACAATACGACGCGCTGCGCGACCAGACGCAAGAGGAGGTCAAAGACCTGTTCGCCCAGCTCCAGAGCCAGCAGGAACTATTGCGGCTGTTGCGCGAGGAGATCGTCCCGAAGGCCGACCAGACGTTCGAGGTATCGCTGCGTGGCTATGAGGTCGGCGAAGTGACGTTCCTGCAACTGGTCGACAATCGGCGCCAGTTGCTGCGTTATCAGATCGCCACCCATCAACTGGAAGCTCAATTGCGGCAGTCACTTGCGCGCTTGGAACGCATCGTCGGCGGCTACCTCTGAAGTGGACCCCAATATTTGGACCACGAACGCGCTTCGTTTAGATAGAAAGAGCAACGCGTTTTGACAGGCCGCTGCGGTACACTGCCGCAGGCGTTTGGTGGTCTAGCGAGCTGTGTTTTCGCTCACCGCAATAGAAGTCAAAGTAACTTCTTAGCCCTTGATAGAGATCGGTTCCTGTAGCGTATTCCTTGAGATAGATCTCCTCGTATTTCACAGTTCTCCACAGGCGCTCAATCATCACGTTGTCGATCGCTCGGCCTCTGCCATCCATACTGATCGCTACGCCGTGCGACTTCAGCATGTCCGTGTGTTCGCGACTTGTGAATTGAGCCCCTTGGTCGGTATTGAATATTTCCGGTGTTGCCACTTGCAATGCCTCCTCAAGTGCCTCAATGCAAAAATCTGCATCCATGCTGTTTGACAGCCGCCAGCTCAGGACGTGGCGGCTGAACCAATCCAGGACCGCCACCAAGTACATGAACCCTCGACGCATCGGAACATACGTGATATCACTGCACCAAACCTGATTGGGACGCTGAATTTCAAGGCCACGCAGCAGGTAGGGATACACCCGATGTCCCGCGTTTCGCAGCGTTGTTCGTCGCCGAGGCGAGATGCCTTCGATGCCCATTTTTCGCATCAAACGTTGCACACGCTTGCGATTAACGTTGAATCCTTGATCTTCCAAGTAGTCGACCATCTGCCTCGAACCTCGTGCCGGATGCTTGAGGTGCTCTTCATCCATGAGTCGCATGAACTTAAGGTTCTCCTCGGTCTCCGGCTGGGGCTCGTAGTAGATGTTGCTTCGTTGAATCCCAAGAAGACGGCACTGCTCGCGTACGCTCAGCTCGGCGTTCTCGAAATCGATCCACGACCTTGCTTCAGTCACCGTCCTGGGCCACTTTTTTTTTGAGCCACTCCAGCTGAACTTTGAGTCGGCCGATCTGCTCGTACAGTTCTGCCGACTCCGGTTCGTCGGATGGTCGCGCCGATGGCTTGCTCTTTCCGTCTACGAACAAATCCTCCGCACCGTCATGAAGTTGCTTCTTCCAGAGATTGATTTGGGTTGCGTGCAGTTTGTGCTTCTGAGCGATCTCAGCAATCGTTCTGACTCCCTTGGTTGCTTCCAAGGCTACTTTGGCTTTGAAAGAGGGAGAGAATGAGCGGCGTTTCCGTGCCATGATTTTTCCTCGGTAAATGGAATCTAAGTTTGAACCTGAGTTTACCAATCAAAACGCTTT
>REEF01000774.1 GCA_007695205.1 Planctomycetaceae bacterium | reverse complement strand
AAACGACTCCCGACCCCTTCCGCCGATTCCACCAAGAAAGACCTGGCCGGGTGCTGTATCACGACTTAGCGGCGTGAGCGTCCTCCTCCGCCGCCGCCACCACCGCCGCCGCCGCCGCCGCCGCCACCGCGTCGCGGTCGATCCCGATCCCGATCCCGATCGCGGCCACCGTCCTCGTCGTCGCCAGCCGGAGCCAGGTCGTCGGGCAGTCCCAGTTCCTCCAAGGCACGTCGACGGCTGAGTTTGACCCGATCGTGTTCGTCGATCCCGATCACTAGTACCTTCAGTTCATCGCCAACGTTGCAGATATCAGAAACTCGACTGATGAAGCCGTTGGACAATTCACTGATGTGGCACAGGCCATCTCGACCGGGCAATATTTCCACAAACGCCCCGAAGTCCTTGACGCTGGAGACACGACCATCGTAGATCCGGCCGACCTGGACGGTCGCCGTACAGGCCTCGATCTGCGCCATGGCCGCCTTGGCCTTGGCCTCGTCGGAACTGGCGACGGTCACGGTGCCATCGTCTTCGATTTCGATGACCGTTCCGGTCGTTTCCTGGATCATCCGCACGTTCTTCCCACCCGGACCGATCAAGGCACCGATCTTTTCCGGATCGATCTTGGTCCGCAGCAGACGCGGCGCCCATGGGGAAAGCTCCTTGCGAGGTCGCGAGATGGTAGTCAGCATCGTTCGCAGGATCTCGATGCGAGCCTCTCGCGACTGCTTCAGGGTCGCCCGGATGATCGGTTCGGTGATCCCGCGGATCTTCAGGTCCAACTGGATTCCGGTGATTCCGTTCTGCGTGCCTGCGATCTTGAAGTCCATGTCGCCGAAATGATCTTCGCTGCCCAGGATATCGGTTAGCAGTACCCATCGATCATCCGATTCCTTCACCAATCCCACCGAAATGCCCGCGACCGGATTGGTAATGGGAACACCGGCGGCCATCAAACCAAGCGTGGCACCGCAGACCGAAGCCATCGACGACGAACCGTTGGATTCCAGGATATCCGAGATCACTCGGATGGTGTAAGGGAACGTTTCGGGATCGGGCAGCACCGGTTTGACGCTACGTTCGGCCAGCGCCCCGTGCCCGAACTCCCGACGTCCGGGGCCGCGGATGGGGCGGCATTCCCCCACGGAAAACGGCGGGAAATTGTAATCCAACATGAACTTCTTCGAGTACTCGTCGACCAACCCGTCGACACGCTGTTCGTCTCGCGCCGTGCCCAGAGTGACGGTGATCAACGCCTGCGTCTCGCCGCGTTGGAAGACGGCCGATCCGTGGGTGCGAGGCAGCATGTCGATCTCGCACTGAATGTCCCGCAACGTTGCATGATCGCGTCCGTCGGCACGCGTGCCTTCAAGGATGAGATCGCGAATGACGCGTTCTTCCAGATCATGCCAGGCTCGATTCAAAGCATTCGCCTCGATCGCGTCTTCGGCCTGAGGATCGGGGATCATCTCGGCGATCACTTGGGCCTTCAACGCGTCGACCGCCTCGGCTCGCGCCAGCTTGCCCTCGGTCTGCTGTGCGGCTCGAAACTGGTCGTAAGCCTTCTCTTTCAGCCGATCGTACAAACCGTCGGACGGGGGCGGTTCGAAGGCCCGTTTCTGAACGCCCACCTTTTCGGCCAGCTCGCGCTGCAACGCGCAGATCTCTCGGATCACCCCGTGTGCAAATAGAATCGCGTCGGCCATCTCGTCCTCGGGGACTTCCCGAGCAAACCCTTCGATCATCGCTACCGAGTCTTCCGAACCGGAAACGATCAGGTCCAAATCGCTATCTTCCAACTCGTCGTGGGTTGGGAAAGGCAGCAGTTGTCCGTCGATACGACCGACTCGAACCGACGCGATCGGCCCCTCGAACGGAAGCGGCGAGATGAACAACGCCGCCGCCACCCCGTTCATCGCTAGCGTGTCCGCGTCGTTCTGACGATCGCTGGACAAAACGATCGCCTGGCACTGGACCTCGTCGTTGTATCCCTTGGTAAATAACGGTCGGATCGGCCGGTCGATCAATCGCGACGTCAGCGTTTCCTTCAGCGTCGGACGCCCTTCACGCTTGATGAACCCGCCCGGAAACTTGCCCGCTGCCGCCGTCCGCTCCCGATAATCACAGGTCAACGGAAAAAAATCGATTCCCAGTCGCGGTTTGTCTGAGGCTACCGCGTTCAAAACTACGGTTTCGCCATACTGGGCGATCACACACGCCTCAGCCTGCTTGGCCAAATGGCCGGTTTCAAAAATAAGACTCTGACTACCAATCTGTTTCTCTACACGAACTTTCACTGGCTCTTTCCCCACCTTCTACATGTGGCAGAGCAGCGAAGCGACAAGAGTCGAAACCTCGGCAGGCACCGATTGTCCGCCCGCTGAGCTTCCAGTGAAGCTGATTCGGACGGCGCAATCGCCAGAGACCGCCGCGAAACTCGCGCGGCGTCACGATAGTGCGAAACCTAGCGGCGTCTACTTGCGGATACCGAGTCGCCCGATAATGTTCAGGTAACGCTGCGGTTCCAACTTGCGAAGATAGTCTAACAACCGCCGTCGACGGCTGACCATCGCCAACAGACCCCGCCGTGTGGCGTAGTCTTTTTTGTGGGTTCGCATGTGTTCCGTCAGGTTGTTAATCCGTGTCGTCAAAATGGCGATCTGAACCTCGGGTGAACCCGTGTCCTGATCGTCCTTCTTATACTCCTGGATCAATTCCTGCTTCCGCTCTTTGGTAATCGTCATTTGCTACCGTGTTTCCTTAGTGCCCCTGGGCGGTACTTGCCCTCATCCAACCCTCGTCGCGTCGAATCTCCTACACCGTGCCGTAACCGGCCACCCTGGCCGACCGCAGCGGTTACCACATACCAATACAAGTACTTCCAAAACGTCAAGCGTATCAATGTAGCGTCCGCCAATCCTTTTGCAAGCCGAAATCGAACGATCGACCCATGCAAATCGTCGGCAAATTCGCTAAGATACTGAAATGACCCCTGCGAGCCACCCTAATGGCAAGAAAAAAAAGTAAAGAAAAATCGAAAACCACCCCTGATGGAGTGAAACTGGTTGCTGACAACCGGAAAGCTCGTCATAATTTCGAGGTAATGGATACCTTGGAATGTGGGGTCGTGCTGGTCGGCAGCGAGGTAAAAAGTTTACGAGCAGGAAAAATTTCTTTGGAGGAGGCCTACGGACGTGTTCGCGAGGACGAAGTTTGGTTGATCGGTTGCGATATCGCAGAATACGCTCAAGCGACCGCGTGGCAGCATGAGCCGAAACGGCCTCGAAAACTGCTGATGCACCGCCGCCAAGTCCAGAAATTCGCTCGGCAGGCCCACGAGAAAGGTCTCACGTTGGTTCCGCTCAAGATGTACTTCAACGAGCGGGGGATCGCCAAAGTGCTGCTGGGTTTGTGCCGCGGACGCAAATTGCACGACAAACGCGACAAATTGCGTAAAGAGGATCAGAACCGCGATATCCAACGAGCGCTGCGTCGCGG
>REEF01000558.1 GCA_007695205.1 Planctomycetaceae bacterium | reverse complement strand
CGAGTCGGTTGGCGCCCCGC
This sequence comes from Planctomycetaceae bacterium, assembly GCA_007695205.1. Taxonomy (GTDB): domain Bacteria; phylum Planctomycetota; class Planctomycetia; order Pirellulales; family Pirellulaceae; genus SKKK01. The sequence continues at coordinate 17,640 of REEF01000558.1, read as the reverse complement.
GAGAACGCGACGACGCTTCGTTCGATTCGGTGGCCGGTGCGGCAGCACTGACAGCAGAACCGCGTACCGCGCCTGCGGCTTTGGCCCGCAACGCTTCTTCTGGGGTGATCAAGCCATCGCGATTCAAGTCAAACTGGTAGAAATCCTCCAAAACGGCCTCGGTCCAAGTCGCCGAGAATTCCGCCATCGAGATCTGCCCATCCCCGTCCGCATCATTGCGATAGAACCAATCCGGTAACCCTGCGGGCAAACGTTCGACCGGTGCCACCACCCGGTAGGAATTCAACGCCGCGTACGGGCTAGGATTCCCGTTCGACTGACCTCGTCCCTCGCCACCTTCGCGTCCTCCGTCGCGACCACCACGTCCACGACGTTCGCCGCCCTGTTGGCCCTGATCTCTTTCGCCTTGGCCACCGGCCGCTGCAGTTCGCGTGTTTTCGATGCGTCGCCGAGCGTAGCGATATTCCATTTCGTCCAGCGTGATGACACCGTCGCGGTTCCGATCATACTGCATCAGGTCCGCGCCTCGACGGCTTCGCTGCATCTCTTCCTGGTCGATTCTGCCATCATTGTTCCGGTCATAATATCGAAATGCTCTAGCCGCCTCTTGTCGGTCTTGTTCCGTGATGACGACCGAGAACAATTCCCCCTCGGCGCCGAACCCCAGAGGCGGCGAGATCACTTCCTCTTCGCCAAACACGGGTACCAGCGGCTTCATTTCGTTCGCTTCCGGAGCGCGGTAGACATTCGTTCGCTCGTCACCGCCGCCTCGCCCTCGGTCGCGTCCCGCGTCATCGCCCCCCGTGGGTCTGCCGCCGGGAGGTCCTCCACGCCCTTGAGTGTCTTCGCCTCGACCACCGCCCCATCCACCTGGTCCGCCGCCTGTTCCTCCGCCTGGTCCTCCACCTCCTGCCTGCATGCGTTCTTCACGCATCCGCGTAAACTCAGCCGCTACCCGATCGATCGGCACGGGTCGTGAAAAATCCAGCCGTGGGTTGTTGTCGGCCATCCGTAGAATGAAACCGCCGAATCTGCCTTCCAGCTCGGAGGCATCGATCATTCCGTCATTATTGGTGTCCAATCGCCGCAAAAATTCGGCAGGATCCTGAGCTACAGCTTGTCTAGCGGACCATGACGCGGCCAGTACCAAGCCAACGATCAGCCAGCGGGTTGTTTTGTTGTTCATGATACTCCTACTCCTTCGAGACGACAAAATGGCGACATTCTCGAACCGCCCAACGCTTGTCTGTTAACTAAACCTATTATGGGCAAACAAGTTCCGTCTGACCAGCCGATTCTGGCGGGATGCTGAACAGACGATCACTCTTGTTCCATCGGTTGGATGCTATCCAAGGCCCGCCGTACTTCCTCACGTACCGACGGATCCGGATCGGACATGATATCGACCAGTGCCGGGATCGCCTCTTGAGCCGGCGGGCCGATTTCCGCCAAAACCTCAGCAGCCCAGCGGCGAATGCGAGGTCGTGGGTCAGCCAGCAAAACGACCAGCGCATCGACCGAATCGCTACCCAATCCAGCCAGCGCCCGCGACGCGACCGATTGAAACGTCTCCATCTCGGCCAGCAGTACCGTGGTCTCGAATTCGGATTGCTGTTGCAATTGTCGAATCCGATCGTCGGTGACCGCCATTTCCGCCGCCAGTTCCTGCAGATCCTGCTGCAGTTGCTGCGCCAACGCCTGATTCCGATTACGTTCTTCTTGCAGCTTTTCCAGTTCCGCGATCAGCGGCTTATGATTTGGATCGTCCGGGACCGATTCGGCCAACATGGCTTGGGCTGCCAGCATCTCCAGCACGCTGATGGTGGATTCCAATTCCTGCTTCAACGTCTGCTGGTCGACCGTCTTCTGATCCAGCAGTTGTCTCTTGCGATCGAGCAAGGCATCTTTTTGCGCCAAAGCTGCCTGTAATCGCTCGATCTGGGCTCGTTGCGCGAACAGATGTTCGACATGCACCCCCGGTACGGGAGCACTAGCATGGGCCAACCGCACTGTCGTATCCGTATCCGGATCGTCGACATAATCGTTCAGTGCCGCCCGATGCGAGCCGGCGTAGTACAAGCCGGCTGCCCACGCAGAGATCCCGATGATGCAGCCGACCACAACATAGGCTGCGAAGACCAGCACTCGATTGAACAATTCCATGGGCCTCGCCGCTTTCGTTTTAACGCCCGCGACCGCCGCGACCACCGGTGGCGCCACCGCGAGTGGGCGCACCGCCGGTCGGTGCCGGCGCGCCCCCGGTACCTCGCACCGCACCTCCGCCGGGAGGCCCACCGCCCGGCCCTCCTTCGCCAAAGCCTCCGGCTTCGCGCAGACGCCGGAAGAATTCGATCCTTTGATCCATGCCGCCCGTATCCGGGCGAGCCCCCGTCTGTTGTTGCCCCGTCGTCGTCGTTCGGGGCTGGGCCGGCGTGGTCATCAGCGATCCCAACGTCCTTTTGACAACCTCGGGATCGGAGACCTTGATGGGCTGGATCAACACATAATCCGCATCGGGGCTGCCCGGTTGGTCGATCTGCTGAACCAACATTTCGACTTGACGGAACAAGGGTTCCGGCGCGGTGATGATCAACGCGTTGCTACGCGGGTCAACACCGATCGTCATCTTCTGGACCTCGCCACGGGAATCCTGCCCGCCTCCGCCACCCCGCTGACCACGCAGCAACCGGATCAGATCTTCAGGCGATGGTTGACGCTGCTGGCCGCCAGGGGTTGCGATCCGATCCGCATACACTTGCCGGACCACTCCCGCAATCTCGTCGGCCGAATTGTAAATCACCGGGATCAACCGCGGGACCCCGCTGGTTTCGATGTCGGTGATGCTGCTCTCACGGTCGATCACGCGCAGCAATTGCTCCACGAACGCCAAATCCACTTCATTCGCTTCGACGATCAAGGCGTTCAGCCGAGGATCGGGGACGACCGTGATCAGCCCGGTCCCTTGCATGGTGGTGGTCCCGTCGTTGCTGACGCCACCGGCCAGTCCGCCCAGCAACCCGCCCAGCATCCCGCCTCCCAACAGGTTCGACGTCACATCGCCTAACAGGGAACCGCCGGAATCGGCACCGGGTCCGGAAAGGACTTCCTGCAACAATGTATTGGCCACCTCGGCCTGGGCGTATCTCAGGTGAAAGACGGTGATTTCTCGTTGCGGCATCATGCCAGCGGGTCCGACAGCCAGACGTAACAGTTCTTCGAACTTGTCTAACGCCTCGGCATCGTCCGACGAGATCAGCAGACCGCCCGGCGTGATCGCCACCCGAATCTCCGGCGGCCCCTCCTCGGTCTGCGCGTCCGCTGGCGGCGTTGACGTTTCAGCATCCGGTTGCAACTGGCTGGTGAACAGAAACTGAGAATGACGACTTTCGCGTCCCGCCGACGGATCCAACGGCTCGACCGGTTGCGGACGTTGATTCGGCGGATTCAGCGGGAACAACTCTTCCAAATCCACCTCTTCCTCGTCCAGCGGCGTCACCGATCGCAAGCGTACATCCGAGGGCTGCAGGGCAGACGGGGTGACCATCCGGATCGGGTTCCTGCGATCCCATAATCGCTCGACCGTATCCAACGCGGACTGAGCTGCCGTACCGGTCAACGGTAGGATTCGAAAGTTGCTGCGGGCCGTCAGGTCGTCCTCCGGACCTTCCAACGTGTCGATCAATTCCCGGATCTGCTCTATTTGCGGTTCCGTGGCGCGAACCCACAGTCGCATCGACAGCGGATCGCCGTCGATGATCGGGTCGTCAGGGTTTGGACCATCTTCACCACCACCCAGGTTGAAAAACTTGTTCAACGCCAGGATGATGAATTGAGGGTCGGAACGCTGCAGTTGAATGACTTCGAATCGCTTGGTCTGTCCCTCCAATTCGGTGATCGTGTCTTTGACCAGTTGGTGTTGATCCGGGCGAGCCAGCACCACCAGCTTGCCGGATGTCGTGTCCAGGTCCATTCGCACTTCCGGCTGGTTGGCCAACATCGTCTGCACGGTCCTGTAAACCAACTGGGGGTCGGCCGACTTGATGTAATAAGTTCGTAGCGTCGGGTCTTCGATCACCACGCCATCCTCAAGACGAGGCGGTGCTTCGCGATCGATGCGCGGGATCAGATCGGCCAGCAATTGCATCTTCTCGGTATCGCCCGTGGCAAACAAACGCGTGCCCAAGGGATCGACCGAGATACTGATTTCAGCATTGAAGTTCTGGTCAGGCGCCAAACCCAATAGCGGACGGGCGATCGCCAACACCTCTTCGGCAATCACGTGATTCAACGGAAAATCGACGATCCGTTCCATCCCGCCCGCTTTGGGGTCTTCCACGCGAGCGATCATGTCGCGAATCGTACGCAGCTTTCCCGCCGTCTCGGTGACCAGGATCTGTCGGGCCGCCGGGAACGCGATGACCATCCCCTGAGGCCCCAGGAAACCCTCGATCATCCGTCGCGCCTCGTCAGCGGTCATGCGAGCCAGCGGGAATACGCACTTGACCAGCTCGTAACGCCCCCGATCGTCCAGTTCCTCCAACGTCACCAGCGTGATCAGTTCCTCGGGGATCGGACTCTCCAGATCGATCACCAACAGCAAACGCTCACGACGAACCAGCGTGTACCCCCTGGTCAACAAGTAGCTGTTCAACAAGTCCAACGCCTGATCGACCTCGTAAGCCCGATCGTCGCGATAGGTAAACGTCCCGACCGGCAGCACCTCGACCACCAACGACAAATCAGCACGATCGGCAAACCATTCCAGCACCTCGCGCCAAGGCGCGGCGTGGAAGCTGAACCGCAGCTTGCCATCGTCCGGCTCGCCCATCAAGTCCATCAGCTCCATGAACTCATCCTCCATGAGCTCCTCATCCATGGCGTCTTCATCCATGGCGTCTTCATCCATGGCGTCTTCATCCATGGCGTCTTCGTCCATGGCGTCTTCGTCCATGGCGTCTTCGTCCATGGCGTCCTCGTCCATCAGCTCCATTTCATCCGGTTGACGTTCCTGCGGTTCTGGCGTCTCTGTTACTGTAGGCGCTGGCGTCGTTTCCATCGGGCCATCTGACGCTTCGTCTACCGCTGCAGGCTCCGCATCCGCAGGTACCGTTTCCAACGGGGCGTCTGAGGCCGCGTCCGTTACGGCGGGCTCAGCGGGCTCAACTGACTCAACTGACTCAACTGACTCAGCAGGTTCAGCAGGTTCGATAGTTTCAACGGATTCGGCATGTTCGCTGTCGACCGTTTCGGTTTCTATTGGCTGGGTCGGCTCAGACGCGGCGGACTCCACCGAAGCATCGGTCAGACCGGCCATCTTTTCCCAGGTGGCTCGTTGCGGTTCGGTCAGCAACGATGCCAGCTTTCGTTCGTAGATCGCCCGGGTGATCCGCTGCTCATTCTCACCGCCTCGAGTCAAATCGGTCGCCCGCTGCTGCAGTAATTGCTGGACCGATTGTCGCTGAGCATCCGACAGACCGAGAGAGCTGGCCAGTTCGGCTTCGCCCAACGATAACATGCCACTGCGAGCGACGCGGATACTCTGCAGTTTCTGACGTTGCTGCAAGGTCAGCAGGGCAAAGCCCATTCGTTCGGACTCCGCAACAAACGGCAACAACCTAGCTGCCTGCTCCGAAGGTGGCAAATCCCGATTCTCCTGCACCATTTCCAGTGCCTGATTCTCTCGCCGATCGATCAATTCCAGTAGCTGCTGCCTGGTGGTATCCGACAATTCTAACTGGGCTGCCACATCCCTTTCTACGGCCAGGGCCAACACGCCCACAAAGGACATGTCTGCGGCACGCAAAGGTGCTGCCACCCAACTAGACAGAACCAGGACTCCGGTTGTCACCAGCGACAACCATCGAACTCGATGAAAGATTCTGGACACAGTGGAGATCCTTGTTAAGAAATGCTTGCCTTGACGATTGGGAAACTTCAACACATTAAGTATACCCGATCTCGGCGCTTGCAGCACGAAAACCAGCACCGTGGAAAAACGACCTATTTGGTACGTGGAATCGTCACAATATGACCCCATACCAAGAAAATTCGATCAAGGGCCGTGCGGATGAGAGGGGTCGCCAAAGGACACCTTCAGCGCAACGCGCCCTAGTAGATGAAACCCCCGTCCAGGACAGAAGGTTTCGGAGGTCTGGGCTACTTTACCAGACTTCTTCGCGGCCGATCGCCCTGATTGGCACTTTACGTTGAAATACCCTCAGCATCGGACACCGAAACGGGACTTTTTGAGGATCTCCCGCTCCCGTGGCGGTTGGCTTCGATCGCCCGCCGCTCCCGCTCTGGACTGACCAGTTCGTAAAAGACGTTGCGTTGACGAGGGACGTAGCCCAGTTCTTCGATGGCGTTGCGGATCTCGGCCAATGTCAGGTAATGAACGGTTCCCGCTTCCGCGACCACGTTCTCTTCGATCATCAGGCTGCCCATATCGTTGGCTCCGTACAGCAGAGCCAATTGGCCGATCTTAGGACCTTGCGTCACCCAACTGGACTGGATGTTAGCGAAATTGTCCAGGTACAAGCGAGCGACCGCCTGGGTCTTGAGATATTCAAATGCCCCTACCTTGGGTAGGTGGGACATATCGGTATGCTCGGGCTGAAAGGTCCAACCGATAAAGGCCGTAAAGCCGCCCGTTTCATCCTGCAATTGCCGCAATCGCTCCAAATGCTCGATCCGATCCGCCAACGTCTCGACGTGCCCGAACATCATCGTGGCCGAGCTCCGTCCGCCCAATTCGTGCCAAATGCGCATGACTTCCAACCAACCATCGGTCAGCACCTTGCCACGCGTGATCTCTTTGCGGACTCGATCCACTAGGATCTCAGCCCCCCCGCCGGGGATGCTTCCCAGCCCCGCAGATTTCAGCCGCTGCAGCACGGTCCGCAGATCCAATCGGTTGACCTTGGAAAAATGGTAGATCTCTGGTGGACTGAACCCATGAACGTTCACCTGCGGGAATCGACGCTGGATGTCCCCTAGCATTTCTTCGTACCATGCCAGATCGAATTGCGGATGCAAGCCACCCTGAAGCAGGATCTGCTCGCCACCCAGCGATACCGTCTCGTCGATCTTTTCTAACAGTTCCTCGCGAGACAACACGTACCCTTCGTCGCTTTTGGGCTTGCGATAAAAGGCACAAAAATCGCAGACGGCCGTGCAGATGTTCGTGTAATTGATGTTACGATCAATGTTGTAGGTCCGATACGACTCGGGGTGCAGACGTCGCGAGACCGCGTCTGCCGCCCGGCCCAACGCCGTCAGATCCTGGCTCGCCAGCAGTTCCAGGCCTTCGGACGGCGTCAAGCGTTGACCATCGACGGCCTTTTCAAGAAGCTTCGAAATCATCCAGTGGTTCTCGCTCGAACGGGGAGGTGCGTGTCAAACTCTGCGGCACAACGGCGGAAACGTTCAAGTCCACGCTGCTCGGAAGGTCCCAGGTAGAAGTGCAGATTGTCTCGCAGATAATGGAACGTCTGCTCGAACGTCAAACCGACTCGAGGCCCCTCGATTCGAGCGATGCTTTTCAAGTTCTCCATCCCTGCGTCTCGGGCGGCCGACAAGTGTGTCGCGAGTGTCCCGATCTCGCGATCCGGGCGAGCGACCCACATCGCGAACACAAACGGTAATCCCGACCACCGACACCAGTGCTCGCCCAAATCCCAGATATCGTGATAGATCCGTGCCGGTGGGTGGATGGCGCGGTCTCCGATCAGCAGCACCGCATCGGCCGTCGAATCGTTCAAGTCTGCACCGTGGGGCAACAACTGAAGTTGTGGTTCGACGCCGAATCTCGCTTTCAACAAAATTCGAGCCATCACAGCGCTGGATCGCGAACCCTCGTCCAGGGCCAAGGACCCCATGCGATCCATCGGTCCGCGGCTGAGCAACTTGACGCTCAAAACAGGACCTTGACATCCAATACAGGCATCGGACACGATCCTATATTCGGGGTGACGCAGATACTCGATCGAAGGAATCAGGGCGACATCCAACTGTCCTTGATGCAACCGATCAGCCAGCCGGCTGGGAAGGTCGTAGACCAGGTCGATTTCCGACGGTCCTTCGTCCAAGCCGTAAACCAGCGGCTTCGTATTCAAATACGAGACAGCACCGACCCGAACGCGAGTTTCGACATGACGCGCGGGCTTCGCACCGTTTCGATTGGCTTGCAGCAATTTCGTGGTCACCTGGACAAAACCTGTTGAACGGACTCCATCATGCATCGAGGGCCTTAGATTCTAAACCAAACAGATCAGTGAACAAGCGCCGTTCACCAACTGCAGCGATCCTTGAGAAAAGCCATCGCTACGGTCCCATCAGGAGGACCGCTGTCGTCACGGGCTCTTAACCCGCCAGCCTCGTTCCATCCCAGATTGTCGTTCTCAACGCCGAGGACAACCGGTCAGGCTTGACGCGTCTGTGGATCAGTATCCCCACACCAGCGAAAGCATGTAGTACAGATCGTTAGACCGCGTGCCGGGGCCCGGGTCGCTGTCGTACCAGTTCATCAAGCTGGCACGGATCGCTAGGCCCCAATCGTCCTCCAGCAACCCCTCCCAAGCCACCTTGTAGTTCAGACGATAGGTGGAAAAACTCGTCATGTCGGGGAAATAGTCGATATAGCCAAAGACCTTCTGCCGATCGGTCAGTCGATACTCGTAATCCGCGCCGAATTGCAGCTCCGGACGCCAATCATCGTCCGGCGCGTTGATCTTCTTCGAGGCACCCACGCCCGCTCGACTTGTCAGCTTGAATCGGTCGGTCTGGATCCAACGCTTGGACAGACCGGCATTCACCGCCAGACGCCCCGGATAGGCGCGCAGATCGTCGTACTCAAAAAAACCCTGGACATACCAATCGATTCCGGTCTCGCCAATCTCCCGCTCGTAGCGTCCCAACGCCACGGCCCGATCCATCGTCACCAGATTCTCGGTCTTCTGAAGAAAGTAGTTGAAGTCGAACGACAATTCGCCTTGCCGATAAATTCGCCTCCCATCCCAGCTAATCGCGAGATTCGAATTGCTGGCGTTGCCCCTGGAACCGTTCATCCCCACCTCTAAGCTGCCGTCCCAAGCGCGAGCCGAGTGGTAAAACCATCCTCGCCAACCACGGTTGCAAAGGCAACAAACGTGACACATCCCGCATGGGCAATCGATCCCACTACCGCATGGACAAGTCGGTTTGTGATCGCTCGTCTTGTTCCAAGTCGGCATGGAGAAGTCGAAATGCGATGAGTCCAACGACATGGGCTGGATGGCGCCAGGTTGGACATGCGCTGAACTCTGCGGCTCGGGGCCAAACCAACCCTGTGCCAACAGCGGTGTCGGGCTAAGTACGATCGATACCGCCCAAACTCCCAATCGATACAGGGTCGTGCGTAGAGTTTCCATCCGCATGGTTAGGTCCTGAGTAAGCTTGGATGATGTCGAGTCGGGCGTTTCACCTGCGGCGTAATCGAGAGAACAACTGCCGATACTCCAAACGATGACGAATCCCGCCTGAAGAACGCAAAGGAGTTTCGCCATGCTGATCGTCGACGACGACGATCATGTCGTTGTCGTCCGCCGGCAACGAACGGATCACCTGGGTGCCGCTGGGCTCTTGATGCTGATCGGCCAACTCCAGCAGCATGCCGGATTCGTCTGCGGTTTCCGTCGCGATCGGTTCCGGCAAGGCGGAATCCTCCAAAGCGGATTCCCTTTCGGCGGGTTCTGTCAGCGCGGGTTCTGTCAGCGCGGGTTCTGTCAGCGCGGGTTCTGGTGAGGCGGGCGCTGCCGGAGCGGGCTCTAGCGGGCCAGCCTCAGCGACTGGGGAAACAAGCTGAGTCGGGTCCTGGAAGATGGTCTGCATCGCTACGGCCATTTGGCGCTGCTGCATCTCCGTCGGACTGGTACCACCGCCTACCGATTGAAGCGATGCGAAACGGTCGACGACCATCTGCTCGTGCTCGTAGGGTTCGTCGAAAGGATTGGACGGCCGCGCGTGCTTTGCCACCTGTTCCACCTGGCCGGTCATCGTTTGCTCGTCTGCCACCTCTGTCGATAACGGAACATCCGGCATATCTTCCGACTCGTTTGGCGCAACGAGCGACTCGCTATCCGTCGTCCGATCCTCCAGTTCCATCAACGGCGCCGAATCGATCGATGCGTCCCGAGAATCCTCCTCCTCGGGAGCCAATCCGCCGAATTCGACGACGCCAGCGGTTTCGGCCGGTTCGGTACGAGCCGGTTGCCACGGGGTCGGCAATTGCTGGAGATCTGCCCAAGCCTCTTCGATCCTGTGCCCATCCAAGTGGCTCTGCCCCGCGGCACAGGCGAGGATCAGCGCGTGGTCGCAGACCTGGTTGATCAGTCGTGGGATCCCGTCGGTCGCATGATAAACGGGCTGCCAAGCGTCGTGAGCAAACACGTGATCGGGTGACGCCCCTGCCTTGGAGATCCGCCAGTGGACGTAGCCGCAGGTTTCCTCGTAATTCAGCGACTGCAGATAGCACCTGGCCGCCAGACGCTGATTGAAGCAGCTCAATTCCGGATGGGCGAACCGCTCTTCTAATCCGGAACCACCTGCCAGAATGATATGAACTCGCGGCTGGTCATCTTGCGTCACGTTGGTGATGGTGCGGAGGCCCTCCAAGACGGCCGTGGGCAGCGTGTGCGCCTCGTCCACCAGCAGAAGCAACCCTGTCTTTGACGTTTCCTGGGACTGCAGGAATTCCATGAATGCCAGCAGCAGTTCGCCTTCATCCAAACCGCGATAGGGCAGTTCCAAGGCGAACAGAATGTGCTGAAGCAGCGCGCGATGCGTCGTCAGTTGGGCTGAATTCAACAGGACAACATGAAATGTCTCGCAAAATCGACGCTTCAGCATCTGACAGACCAGCGTTTTGCCAGTTCCCGGGCCACCGATCAACAGCCCCGGTCCCTCGGCTCGCTCGACCAGACGCACTAGCGTTTGCAACGCGTTTTCTATCGAGGCGGCAGGGAAATAGAACTCGGCTTGCGGCGTGCTGCAAAAGGGTCGTCGATGGAGCTGAAAGAAAGATTCGTACATATCGCCGTGCTTTCTCGGATTTTCATGGGACCGCTGAGTAGACTCCTTCCTATGATCGGCACACACAATCGTTCTCTTCAGCAAGGTTGATACAATCGACGTGTCTCGAAAAATCGCTTAGCTCGGCACCCCCTAGCAACCGAATAACTAGGGACCGGCACCTTTCGCCGACCAAAATATACGCCTGGTTCAGGGGGGGACCATGCCAGAAACACAGCGTTCGCGCGGCGACACCGTTGCGCGCTTGCAGTGCCTGCAAGCGAAATCCAGGAGGTTCATGCCTAGCAAGCGTTGTAGAACGGTTGTGCTTTGGGCACTGCTAGCCTGCCTGACGTGGCCCGCCGACGGTCAGGCTCAATCGCCCGATGTCCACGGGAACCTACAGACGCGATCCGAGGCTCTGCGCGCCATCCCGTTCCGCGAGTTGACGGAGGCGAGCCAGGCAAAATTGCGGCCGATCCTTGAACGTCCCAGCTTGTATCGGCGAATGCCCACGCAAACGGTCGAGTGCGATCCGGACCTGCACGTGTTCTTGATCCGCTACCCGGAGGTGATCGTCAATATCTGGCAAATGCTGGAGGTAACTCAAGTCCAAGTACATCGCACGGGGCCCTTCACGTTCGATGCCACGGACGGATCGGGGACCAAATGCCAGGTCGAACTGATCTACGGGCGGCCCGATCTGCATATCTTCTACGCGACCGGCTACTATGAAGGGCCCCTGTTTCGCACCCGGATGGAAGGCGATTGTGTCATCGTGCTGCGATCCTCGTACCACCAGAAGAATGGTCGCAGCCAGGTGACCAATTCGTTGGACGTTTTTGTTCGAATGGATAAGGTTGGCGCGGATCTGCTGCTCAAGACGCTGCACCCGTTGATGGGCAGGACGGCCGACTTCAATTTCGTCGAAACTGCCAAGTTCCTGGGGCAAGTCTCCCAGGCGGCTGAAAAGAACGGCCCCGCCATGGAGCGTTTGGCTGCACAACTGGAGAATGTCGATCCACCACTCCGCAACCTGTTCGCTCGGCACACCGAGATCGTGTACCAACGCGCGATCCTGCGGCAACATGGCTTGGCAGAACCATCGGCAGTACCGTATCAGAGTCGAACCGACTCGGCAGAGGATGATCGGCCGATCGGCAACGTGCGGAGGTAAGCTCCCGGACTCGAGTTTCTCGCCCGAGAATATCTGCTGTCGTCGATCCGCGACGACAGGTTGCCCGCGCTGTCTTTATCAAAGACAATGGAGACCGCGAGTGGTGTAATCTCGAACCGAGAAAACGGGAGTATGATTCCATGAGACCGATGAATCGGGTGCAGATTCTTGGCGCCGCGTTGGCGGCCTGGGCGGTGGTAACCACGGGCGGACTGCGGGCCGAAGGGGTTTTTGTCCGCGAATCACAACGGCAGATCCCGGTGGCTTATGAGGTGGATGTGGTGGTCGTAGGCGGCGGGACCGGGGCCGTGGCGGCGGCCGTATCGGCCGCACAGGCAGGTGCCAGCGTCTTTCTTGCGGCGCCGTACCCCTATCTGGGCGATGACATGACGGCGACTCTTCGCCTGTGGCTCGAGCCTGGCGAAGAACCGATGACATCGTTGGCCCAGGCCATCTACAATGATCCTGTGGCCTTTCACGTGGGACCACACCCGGATCGGCTGAGCTTGACGTATTCGGCCAGTCTCCCTACCGGTGCTCCGCATCACGATACCAACCCGCCCAGTCGCTTGACCAATGGCCAGTGGGGCAACGCGGCTAGTCAAAGCGTCCAGTTCAACGGCAGCGTGATGATCGATGCCGATTTGGGGCAGGAACAAACGGTCCGCGAAGCACGTATCGTGGTGTACCATCGGGAGCATGAGGAGCTGGATCGAGCGTTCGTCGTGGATCGCGTTCGCATCCTGACCAGCAACGATGCAGAACAGTGGACCGAGACGGCCATCGTGGAAAACGTCCAGGGCCGCGGTTCGTCGGATACTCCCGTCATGCTGGCAGCCCAGGTCGAAGCGGACGTGCGGTACGTGCGGTTCGATGTGGTCAAGTCAGACAAGGCCGCTCGGGTGCTGATCGGCGAGATCGAGGTCTTGACCGCTGCCCAACAGCAGACCGAGGACTTGGTGCGACCGCCGCGTCCCCTGCACGTGAAAAAGACGTTGGAAAACGCACTGCTGGATGCCGACATTCCGTTCCTGTTCAGTTGCTACCCGACCGATGTGTTGCGCGACGCTAGCGGGGCGCTCGCCGGGATCGTGATGGCCAACCGCACCGGCCGCCAAGCCGTGCTGGCTCGAACGATCGTCGATGCGACCGATCGAGGTGCCGTCGCCCGGTTGGCGGGTGCCCCATTCCGACCCTATCCGGCAGGAACTCATTCGTTTCGCCGTGTGGTGATCGGCGGCGAACCAGTCAAGATCCCGAGCGGCACGGCGCGGGTCATCGATCCGCCGTTCAGCGGCTTTTGTGAATGCCGGTTCCCAGGTCGCTGCCCGGTTTGCCTGGGCCAAACGCAACCCCATGCCTCGTCAGGCCCCTTCCCGGTGATCGAGTACACCATCGATCTGGAAATGCCCGACGGCAGTTTTGCGTCGTTCAACGCGGCCGACCAACTGGCTCGTACCTTGACCTACCACTCGGCTCAACAATCGACGGCCGACCGGTTGTTTCAGGTGCCTCCTGATGGCATGCACGGCCGCACGATGGTCCAGGACGATCAGGTCCCGGTGGCGGATCTGCCGTTGGATGCCTTCCGCCCTCAAGGCATCGAGCGATTGTACTTATTGGGTGGTGCTGCGGATGTCAGCCGGGCGCGAGCCGAACGGTTGGTGCGTCCGATCGAATTGATGGAGTTGGGAGCACGGATCGGTGTTGCGGCTGCCCAACAGGCGGAACAGGTTGGCGAGTTGGTAGACGTGCGTCTGACAGGCCAAACGAGTGCCGCGGACGTGAATGCCGGTGAAATCCGTGAGTTGCTGGCCGGCATTCGGCCAGTCGAAACGCCGCGCACGATCCCCCAGGATGCTCGCAGTTTGCCCGTGCTGGGGCACTACGATGTGGTGATTATCGGCGGGGGAACCGGGGGCGCCCCGGCGGGAATCGCTGCGGCGCGAGAAGGCGCTAAGGTGCTGGTCGTCGAGTACCTGCACATGCTGGGCGGCGTGGGAACGGCCGGCTTTATTTCCACCTACTACTGGGGCAACCGCGAGGGCTTCACGGCTACCGTGCCAGGAGGGGCCCGGTGGGAGCCGGAACAGAAGGCCGAGTGGTGGCGTGAGACGTTGCGGGATGCCGGCGCGGAAGTCTGGTTCGGAACCATGGGCTGCGGTGCCGTGGTGCGGGACGACCGGGTGACCGGTGCCGTGGTCGCCACTCCGGAAGGCCGAGGTGTCGTGCTGGCTGGCGTGGTCATCGACTCGACCGGCAACTCGGATATCGCCGCGGCAGCCGGAGCCGAAACGGATTATACCGACGCCGGCGAGTTCGGGATGCAGGGGACCGGCCTGCCGCCGCGGCGGCTGGGCGCCAGCTATACGAACACCGACTTTACGATCGTCGATGAAACCGACATGCTCGACATCTGGCACGTGTTCGTTTATGCCAAGCAGAAGTACCCCGAGGCCTTCGATCAAGGGAAGTTGATCGATACCCGCGAGCGCCGCCGGATCATCGGCGACTTTTACATGACGATTTTGGATCAGATGGTAGGCCGCACCTATCCGGACACCATCGCGCGATCGTACAGCGACTTCGATTCGCATGGCTTTACCATCGATCCGTACCTGCTGTTGGAGACGCCGCCGCATCGCCACGGTTTCTGGGTCAATATCCCCTACCGTTGCCTGCTGCCGCGCGGGTTGGAAGGAGTGCTGGTCACCGGTTTGGGGATCAGCGTCCATCGCGATGCCGTGCCGTTGACCCGCATGCAACCATGCATCCAGAACCAGGGGTACGCTGCTGG
This sequence comes from Planctomycetaceae bacterium, assembly GCA_007695205.1. GTDB lineage: Bacteria > Planctomycetota > Planctomycetia > Pirellulales > Pirellulaceae > SKKK01. The sequence continues at coordinate 2,620 of REEF01000558.1, read as the reverse complement.
CCTGGCCGCGGCGATGGCGTCGCGGACCCAGTCAGAGTTGCGGGCGATCGACATCAAGTATTTGCAACAAAGGCTGATCGAGACCGGCAATTTGCCGGACGAAGTGTACGGGCACGAGGATTCGGTCCCCATGTCGGCGGAAGCCATCGCCCAAGCGGTCCAGGAGGCTCCGGACGACTACCGAGCCGCCGCGGTCGTCTTCTTACATGACAACCAGGCACTGCCACTCTTGCGGAAAGCCTACTCGGCCAGCGAGGGTGATCGGCGAATTGCCTATGCTCAGAAACTAGCCATGTTGGGTGACGATAGCGGAACGGAGCTGCTGATCCAACGAGTTCGCGCGGCCCAAGCGTGGGATCAAGGTTGGAACTATCGCGGGATGGGCCAGTATGGCAATGCCTTTAGCCCCCTGGACACCGACATTGTCGCTTTGGGCATGTCAGGCGATCGGAAAGCGGTGCCCGCGATTCTGAAAATGGCCGATTTGCTGGACGCAGAGGCCGACTTTTCCCACCACCGAGCTGTGGCGATGGCCTTCGAGCGATTGGGCGATCCGTCCGCCGCGCCCGCACTTGCCGCGTTGCTGGCCAAGCCCGGCATATCGGGGCACGTCCACGACACGGTCCAGGCTGCCATGGCCCATGACGGCCAAGAGGCTCGCTACCTGAACGCGGTCCACACTCGCCGCGAATCGCTGCGCGAATTGCTGTTGGCTCGCGCATTATTCCGCTTGGGCGACCACGAAGGGATCGGCCGGGCGACGCTCGAGGCGTACACCACCGATCTCCGCGGCCACCTGGCCCGCCACGCCCGAGCGGTCCTGGACGACACACAGAACGAAGTCAATCGTGATTAGTGCATGATGCAAAGGAACATCTCATGGGTTTTTGGGAATTCCTGACGAAGAAACGATACTTCGGATCGGTGCTCTTTGACTGGAAAGAACCATGGTGCTACCGCTGCCGCCTGCAAGGCGATCTCTGGACGCGGCTCGCGATCGTGCTGGGCATGTGGGCTGCCGCGAGTGGTTTGTTGTTGTTTTTTTTCGTGTTCAACACTCAGCCGAATAATGTGATACTGGCACTTTTGTTGGGGGTAGGGTTCGGTCTTGGCCCGGGCTTCCTGTTCGTGATGAATCGACGAGATCTCACGGGTGGCTCGATTACGATCAAACCGGATGAAATCCTGCGTTATCGCTCGTATGTCTCGCTGTCGAGTATCGGCGGGTGGTGTTGCCGATAACGCTGGTCCTGTTCGTGTCCGGACTTGGGTTCTACGTTTTGAACGCCGAACCCGGTGATAAGGGCCGACGGGATCTGCGGATCGCCGATATGCCACCACGACCGCAGTTCGATCACGGGGCGCCTCGGGCGCCCCGCGATCCGCCTGGTTTTCAGCCCGCCGCTCCGGTTCTGGTGCCGCCGAGCGTCGACGAGCCGGTGGCTTCTGAACCCACGCTGCCAAGCGTCCCGAGTCCCAGGTTCGAGATGCCACGATTTACGCCCGGCCCGAGAAACCTAGCGCCATGGGGAGACTCGACTGGGGGAAAACAGACCGAGTTGATAGGCGGCAGTGGTGGTGCACCCTTCGAGCGTACCAGTTCCACCGGTCAACCCGTGGTCGGCGTGCGCCACCGTCTGGGAAGCTGGGCGGGCCGCCAATGCGTAGGCAGGCTGGAACCGATCTTTGCGGGCGGCGCGACAAGCACTGCGCCCGATATGATCATGGCCCGCGATGGTTATGCGCTGGGCGCTCTGAAAGTGGATGCCGACCAGTACGTCGACGCCGTGGCCCTGGTCTTCATGCGACTGACGCCCGCAGGAGACCTCGATCCGTCCGACTCGTATACCAGTGACTGGATCGGCAAGCCGACCGGCAAGCCGACCCGAACGATTGGCGGCGACGGGGCGAAAGTGATCGGCATCTGTGGCCGCGGGGCGGCGGTTCTGGACGCGATCGGACTGGTGATCGATCCGTACCGGTAAGCACCGTTCGAGAAATAACTGTCCGATGTCCCCTCGCCCCTCGGGGAGAGGGCAGGGTGAGGGGACGAAAGTGCGTCAGTTATTTCTCGCACGGTGCTAAGCCGGTTCGATTGCCCGTCGCACCCTTGGTTCGGATCACCGAGAAAGGCTTCGACGTTGAGCGCTACGTCAGTCGCCCAGTATCAAATCCTGCAGAAAACGCAGCAATGCGAAAATCAAAATCCCCGGAATCGAACCGACCAGCGTTAGAAACAGCAGGAACAAAGTGTAGATGCTGTCCCAGTGATATAGGGGGTACGTACCCAGCAGCACAGCACCTATGGCCCCAATAAAACCACCGATCATGCCGGGAATGCAATACCTATTTCCCAGAAGGAATCCGCCAACGGCTCCCGAAAGCGATGCGATCATGTAATCCTACAACGGAACTGTTTGCCAAGATTTCCACTTGTGGTCGAAAATCGTGCACCGCAGGTATCACACGAGACGACGATGCGACTTTGCGGCTGGGAGCGTACCCCGGGGATCTGCAACGATTGCCCACAAACCAGCGCATAAAAAAACTCCCACACCGAAGTGTGGGAGTTTTAAAAGCCCCGGCGATACCTACTCTCGCGTTTTTTGCACTACCATCG
>REEF01000748.1 GCA_007695205.1 Planctomycetaceae bacterium | reverse complement strand
CCACATCATCTACCCACACGTTCACAAACAATTCGGTGCGGTTGCTGAACATGTATTAATCGTTGCATAAGTGTCGGCATGTTATATAATATGCGCATGAGCAAAATCGAGATGCGCAACCAGAGGCGCCGCGATGTGGTCGAGGCGATCGTAAACCGGAACGAGCCGATTCACGTGACGGCCCGTGTCTTCAACGTACCCGAGCGGACGGTATTTGAGTGGCTGTCTTGGTTTCGCGCCGAGGGCTGGGACGGATTGAACGAAAAGAAACGCTCGGGTCGACCCCGCAAGTTGAGCGGGGCACAGATCCAGTGGGTCTATGACTGCATCACCCTGGGCAATCCGCAGCAGTTCAACTTCGAGTTTTGCCTCTGGACGCTGAAGGTGCTCCGCGAATTGATCCGCAGTCGGCTGAAAGTGGAGCTCAGCACCAGTTCCCTGAGTCGGCTGCTGCGCAAGCTGGGGCTGAGTGCACAGCGGCCGGTGTACCAGGCCTACCGGAGGGATCCGGGACGGGTGATGGAGTACCTGAACGTGACGTTTCCGGAAGCGATGGCACGCGCCAAGGCCACGGATGCACAGGTGTTTTTCGTTGACGAGTCGGCGATCCGCAGCGACTCCCACCGGGGCACTACCTGGGGTGCGGCGGGAGAGACTCCCGTCGTGAAGGACAGTGGCGGGCGCTTCGGCATGAACCTGATCAGTGCCGTCTCGCCGCGCGGGGACCTGCGTTTCAGCGTGATTGGGGAGACCATGGATTCGGCCCGGTTCATCGCCTTCCTGAAGCAACTGCACCGGGACGCTGGGGGAGCGATCCTCGTGGTCGTCGATAACGCCAAGTATCACCACAGCAAGGAGACCCGGCGCTTCATCGAGGCACAGGGCGGTCAGATCGAGTTGGTCTATCTGCCGCCGTATTCGCCGGAGCTGAACCCCGATGAGCAGGTATGGAATCATGCGAAACGCGAGATCGGCAAACGCGCCATCCTGAACAAGGCCACGCTGGAGAGGGTGGTGCTGGGCGTCATGCGCTCACTCCAAAAGCAGAAGGACCTAGTCCGTAGTTTCTTCCAACTGGCCGGCACGCGCTACATTCTCGATGCCATGAAATAACATGCAGGGACTTTTGCAATGATTAATATGTCCAACGCATTATACCCAATAAGAACACGCCAATCCATACGTTGTGCCGAACCGGCGTACGTAGTGTGGGTGCGTCAAACCTGTTGACGGACGCAGGGTATAGAGACTTGCATAAGTCCCCGCAGCTTCGAGTCGGTCTCGCCCAAGTCGCGGGCCATTGAAAACGTTCCTAATATGCAGGCACTTTCGCAAGCATCAATATACACACGTCAGGAACATCTGGGAAGGCTTCATCGGGATTCACCTAACCGCACCAAAAGTGGTCGGCTTTGACGAAGACGGAAATGAGATTCGGGAGAATCTTATTGTAGATCTCAATCATGATGGAGTGCTCGACGATAGGGACAAAAATGGATGGCGCTATCACTATGGTTTGCCGTATGTGACACGGTTGCTTCCACGACTGATCTACCGGGACATGGCATACCTGTACGACTGGGATTGACCTTTGTTCGTGTTATTTATGGCCCCGCCAAGACGGCGGGGCCTTTATTTATGACTCGACGTGGGTCTGGGGTTCCCAACCTGCACCGTAGGTCGGACCTGGAGTGTGGATGTCGACCCGGCCGTAGCTGACTTTTTCGGCATGTCCGCCTTCAGCGGTCTCTGGCGAGTGCAGGCAGTAGGCTTTGAGCGGGAACGCGGATGTTCCGCGATCGCAGAGCGAGGCGGCGAGCAGACCCTATTCTGACGATCATGCTGGACGAATCCCTAACACAGCATGAAGAAGGTGCTCTTTATCGTCGGCGACCCCGATGCCTCTCTCCGTCATACGTTGCGCGAATCCCGCCCGTTCCACCGGTGTGGCGTTTTTTGCCGATGCCGGTGCAGTACCGCAGCTCTGGTTGTTCTGGTTGGCACCCATCATCGGTGCGCTCATCGCCGGTTACCTGACGCGCTGGCTGCAGAGCGCGTCGGATTGAGAGGACCCTGCTCGCGAGGCGGCGGTCGTGCCGAACTTAGAGGGACGGCGACCGGATGGTAACCGAAAATGGTGCTCACACGAGCTGACCCTTCGAGGGCGATTAGTGGGCCGAGGCACACATCCAACAAAGGTCTTCCGGTATCATCTTTGCTCAATCTCTTGAAAGGAAAGCGTTCGATGTCAACCTCACGTTTGGTTTTGATCCTGTTTGCAATCATGTCTATAGGTCTGCCGGGCTGTGGTTCCACCCCGCCGCCAGCGGAACCCGGCAGCGCGTCGGTTCAATCGAAGCCGATGCAAGCACTGTCCTATTCGAACAAATGGCGCATCGAGGTAAGCGAAGGGGCGAATTCTTCTGGCGAGATCGTTTTTCACGTCACGCCCAAGGGTGGAGAAACGCAGGTGGTTGCCGTTGCTATCAAGGACGGAACTAGGGAAAACCGGGTCGCCCGCACGATCAAGGAAGCGTTCAAGGCGGGGCTGGATCAAGACGACTTTCATGTCGAGGTCGATGATGGAGAAGACGTCCTGATCAAGAAGCGAGGCGATGCTCAGGACTTTGCCCTGTCGGCCGTGAGCTCCACCGTGAAGAGCGTGAGGATTAAGGTGGAAAAGGAGTGATTACGTCGTTTTCACCAAGCGCTACCAGATCTCGCGAACGCAGCCGGTACTGACTCGAAAGAGAGGAGCGCTTTCGGGGTGTCGGTTATTCTATCGATGTTGAGGCGGTGGGCTGGCCGGTTTTCCCAGACCCGCGACGGGGCAGGGGAAGGGTGTCTGAGGAAATGGCGGGGCCGGGGTGGAACGGTCTACTACGCAGCAGCGCCGTTGTCTTATTGCAACGGCCGGGACCGGTTTCACCCACATTGCGGCCTCTCGCAGTCCGCTGCCGAGGGGCTGGTAAGGGCCGAGCACTGCCTGGGGCCCGTCCGGCGTAGACCCTGCCGCTTGGTCCCGATGGCAAGGGTCGTCAATCGGGTTGGCTATCCGTTGGATGGGCGTACGCGGTCGGATCGGTCACGTTGGCAACGGCGAAGGCAGCCTGTCGGGCCTTGCACTGCGGGCAATGGCCACAGTACCGGGGATGATCGAGCAGGCAGCTCCAGGTGCGGGTCCAGTCGATGCCCGTAGCGGAAGCACTGCGGATCACCTGGGCCTTGTCGAGGTCGTGCAGGGGCGCCAGGACGGCCAGACCTGGAACCAGCGTGCCCGCAAGGTGGGTAAAGCCCTGTAGGAAGGCCGGCTGGCTACCGGGGCCGTGGTCCCGGTCATCGCGGCTCAGGGCGAGCAGGATGCGTCGGGCACCGATGTGCTGTGCCAGGTGGACCGCCAATGCCAGCACCGCAAGATTGCGCTACGGGAGTGGAACGTGGCTCACCCAATCGGATTTGTGGGTGAAGTTGTTACGCAGTCCCGAGAGATCCATGATTTCCAGCGGTGTGCCACA
>REEF01001079.1 GCA_007695205.1 Planctomycetaceae bacterium | reverse complement strand
GACTCCCGACCCCTTCCGCCCGATTCCACCAAGAAATACCTGGCCGGGTGCTTAGATCGAGCATCCGAGCGCGAAATCGCAGCTCCACACACCTTTTTCTAGGCAACGGTTGGATTTTCTGAGGCATGACGAACTCTTGACGAGTGAAGAGCCTAAACCCCAGCCCCCGTGGACCAGAAACGAGCCCACGCACGAGGTTTCGTTCAATGAATCCCGAGAGAAGCTTTCAGAAAAGCGTCGACATCTCGCATCACAATATCCGGCAAATGCCCGATACGCCGCCGAATGTCCGATTGCGGTATGGTGTGAAGCCGCTCGCGACGGACCGGCATTGCTCCGCGATCCTTTCGTCGTAGCTGTCGTAGTCATCCATCCGGGGTTCATTCCAGCCGTTGAATTCCGCAGATTTGGCGAGGAACCGTCTCAAGTCCTCCTCAGCCCAATCTTTGCAGCATCTGGATCGGTACGTAGAATTTGCGGTAATGCTTGCCGTCGCTGTAGCGCGAGCCACGGGGGTCTTCGACCAGGATCGTGGCTCGTTTGGTGATCCGATTGACGATGCCCGAGTAGTGGTGCCCGTCGAAGCGGAATCGGACGTGATCGCCCGGTCGGATCTGATATTGCGTCCACGCCTTTTCGCGAGGCGTGATCAGCTCGTGCGTGTGCTGGGTGTGACGGAAGAACCGGCGAGTGATGGTTTGGAAACGGCGTGCCGCACAGCTCGAATCGGTCCACAGCAGCATCTCGATCAGATGGACCATCTCGTGTTCCATCACCCGTTGCAGGGCTTGCATCCGGTTGTGGCAGACCAGTCCGCTGACGGTCACGGTCCGCTCTTCGCCGCAGAATGTCTGGAACAACAGCGTGCTGGAAACGGCGATCTTATACTCGCGGTGCACCGGCTCCAGCATCCGAAGCCGCTGTTCCCGCCGCGTGGTGGTGCCTGCCGAGCGCGTCATTCTTTTCGAGATACCGAAATGCAGCGGTACATCGCCCAGCGCTTCGCGGCAGCCTTGACCGAAGAAAAACCGGTCGTACAGATCGAACATACGACGGAGGTCAAGCGGATGAAAAGCGGTAAAATTCGGTCCGTCCAGGTAGGCCGAATCGCGAAGCACGCGTTCAAAGATCTCGCTGGTCCGGTCCGAAATCGCCTCGCGAGACAGGTTCACTTCGTGCAGAGCCGTTTGAAGCTGGTGATTCATCGAAGCCACAAAGCCCCCTAGGTATCCCGGGACGAACGGTCAACGCATGCTTTCGCGAAAAAGTGATTCCAGGCAGATCCGAGACCAACTCTCGAAGCGGTCCAGATCGGATTGCAGTTCGCACAGTGGTACAAAGCCCGCCTGGATGATATCCGATTCGCGGGGCCGCACCAAAGGTTGATCGACATCGAATACATGAACCACGCCCAGATGGACTCGGCCGACTTCCGTCTGGTCGTCGTTGATCAGCCCCAGGCATGCGGCTCGGTACGGCGTGTCGATCCAGACCTCTTCCTCCAATTCGCGTCGCATGCCCTGGTCATACGGATCGGTCTGACCGGCGTCTTCGGTCGAGATATGTCCGCCGATCCCGATGCTGCGTTTGCGGTGCAACCGCTGTTCGCCCTGACCGGTTCCCCGGGTGTAGCAGAACAAGCTGATCTGGCCATCGGGGTCCGTATAACGGAAGATCACATACGGGATCAATTGTTTGAAGTCGGGGTTCTGCTCCATCTCGCCACGAGGCCGATAACTGGTATGTTCGGTATGGAACAGCCGGTCCAGGTACCGGTCCACGTCCGGCGTGAAACCTTGGAAATAGCCCAGTTCGTTCAGCACCTGCGTGGGAACGACCAGCACGTGTTCGGTTGGCACGATCGACATGCGACATCCTTCTTATTGCAACCGGTTGCAGCACGCGGACGGATCCGTAGGGGATGGCCGGTGGTCTACAAGATAAACTTACTCAGTTCTTCGTCGTCGCTGACCTCTTCCAGCCGTTGAGCGACGTAGGCGGCATCGATCTTGACGCGTTTGGACGTCATGTTCGGCGCATCGAAACTCAACTCTTCCAGCAGCCGTTCCATGATGGTGTACAACCGCCGCGCGCCGATGTTCTGCGTCGATTGGTTGACCTTGAACGCGTACGCCGCCAGCGATTCGATCGCATCCTCCGTAAAGCTCAGCTTGATGTCTTCGGTCTCCATCAGCGCGGTGTACTGACGAGTCAGCGAGTTCTTGGGCTCGGTCAAAATCTGGACGAAATCCGCTTGCGTCAGGTCGTTCAGTTCGACGCGGATCGGAAAGCGTCCTTGCAGTTCGGGCATCAGTTCCGACGGCTTGGCTCGGTGAAAAGCGCCGGCTGCGACGAACAGTACATGGTCGGTGCGGACATACCCGTAGCGGGTCTGGACGGTGGTGCCTTCGATGATCGGCAGCAGATCGCGTTGGACGCCCTGCCGCGACACGTCCGCCCCTCGCGAATCGCTGGCGACCACCTTGTCCAGTTCGTCGACGAAAATGATGCCCACGTTCTCGGCCAACTCGATGGCCGCATGATTGATCTTCTCGGGATCCAGCAGCGCTTCGCATTCCTGGTCGAATAAGACATCGCGGGCGGCGGCCACCGTCATCTCGCGATGCGTGGTGGTTCGAGGCAGGATCTTTTCGAACATGCCCTGCAGATCCAGATCCATCTGCTCCATACCCAGGCTGCCCACCATCACCGGCATGGCTTTCTGCTCCAGAGCCAGTTCGACCTTACGCTGGTCCAGTTCGCCGGTGACCAGCATCAGCCGCATCCGCTCGCGAGTCCGTTTATACTGTTTGGCCGCCGCGTCGGAATCTTCGTCGTCTTGTTGGTCGTCATCATCTTCCAAGACATAATCGACCGGGCGGGGCACCAGCAGATCCAGCAACCGCTCCTCGACGCGGTGCCGTGCCTCGACCTCGACACTCTTCCGCTCGCGTTCGCGGACCAATCCGATGGCGTTTTCCACCAATTCGCGGACCATGCTTTCCACATCGCGTCCGTAGTAGCCCACCTCGGTGTACTTCGTCGCTTCGACTTTGATGAACGGAGCCCCGGTCAGCCGAGCCAAGCGCCGCGCGATCTCCGTCTTGCCCACGCCGGTCGGACCCACCATCAGGATGTTCTTCGGAGCCACCTCCTCGCGCATGTCGCCGCCCAATTGCTGCCGACGCCAGCGGTTGCGAACCGCGATGGCGATCGATCGCTTCGCTTCCCCTTGACCAATGATGTACCGATCCAACTCGGACACAATCTGCCGAGGCGTCAGATCCGCTTGATTTGCTGTCATGGTTTCGATTACCGATCCGCTTAGGTCTGGCACTCCAAATACTCCACCTGGAGGTTGTCATTAGTATATATGTCGATTCCGGCCGCGATCTTTAACGACTCGCGAACAATCTGGACCGCATCCAAATCAGAATACGGAATCAACGCACGCGCTGCCGCTAATGCATACCCGCCGCCTGATCCAATTGCAACCACTCCGTCAGTGGGTTGAATGACATCCCCC
>REEF01000163.1 GCA_007695205.1 Planctomycetaceae bacterium | reverse complement strand
CCGGTCCAGTACACCACCAGAATGTTGCAGATCCCGTCGAAATCGGTTGCGGCGGTGGCGATGTCTCGGAAGGGAGACAGGCAGCCGGACGAGGAGGTCAGGCTCTCTTCCACCATTTTCACGATCGACGTGTCGGTGATGACCGCCATTCGCGTAGGAAGCGACGTTGACACCTCCGGCAGCAATTCGGTAACCAACCCCCTGGGCAACGGCTTGGAATTGTTCACTCGCAGAAACTGATCGCGCTGAAACTCGACACTGTCAGCTACGAACCTACCTTTATGCAATGATGAGCTTTAATCGACGGGTTGCATCGCGGTCTTGCGCAGCACCAAACTGCGGTCGACCGGCCGAAAGCCCAGTTTTTCGAACAGGGCCAGTCCTGCTCGATTGTCTTCCGGGATCTGGATCACCGCCAATTCCACCGGGTGCGCCGACTGGGTATGCAACCACCGCAGCGTCTCGCCCACCAAGAACGTCCCCAAGCCCTGGCCTCGGTGGTCCGGGTCGATCTCCAGCAGCATGAGCCCGGCGGCTCGCACGCCTCGAGCCACCGAGACGCGATCCATTTCCCACGAGGTGATTCGGCCACAAGGTTGGTTGCTGCGCCGCGAGACGATCCGATGCACCCGCCGCTCGATCAGCTCGGTCGTACACGCGTCCCACCAGTTGGCGGCCGGGGGATCCACTTCGACCTGGAACAGATACTGACGCCGTACCTGCATCTGCAAGCGATCCAGGATCGGCCGAAATCCTTGTAACGTCCGTTCCAGAACCACCCGTGTCTGCACCGTTTGGTAACCGGCGGCTTGAAACAGCCGGACGGCTTCGGTATCGGATTCGAACAAGCCCGGTGAATCGGTATCGCCGTACAGGCCCTGGTAGAACGGGTTCATCGGCCGCACGCAACCCGCCAACCATGTTTGCGCCCCGCGACGCGCCAGGTAGCGTTCGCAATGGGTCAGCAGTTGCTGGGCTACGTGCTGACGATTCGCGTGCCGCCCGACCATCAACAGACAGGTGGTTCCGATCTGAGTATCGACGGCCGATCCGTCCGGCGTGGGACCGAACGCGGCATGCGCGAATCCGACCATGCGGGCCCCGTCCAACGCCACGATCAGGCCCTCGCGATCGAAGTACGGTTTGCTCAGCACCTTCTGCTCGAACAACGTCGTCGTCATCGGCTGGACCAGCGCCCGCTGCGGCGGCTGACTGCACCACAGATCGGCCAGCAGGGGCGGATCCGTGTTTCGGAACGGACGGAACTGGATCATTCCTGGAGCTGAACCCAAACCTCTTCTCCTTCCACGCGTACCGGCCAACCTGGTTGGACCAGCGATGCGATCGAACCATGCTGGCCGTCGCGCACGTCGAACTGCCAGCCGTGCCAGGGACAGGTCACTCGACATCCCTGCAAGCTTCCTCGGCCCAGCGGTCCCCCCTGGTGCGGACAGATTCCCTCCAAGGCGAAGAAGCCTTCGGCCGTGTGAAAGATCGCCACGACCCGATCGGCAATAACAAACTCGCGGCCTTCCCCCACCGGGCAATCGGCCGTTGTGCAAACTCGAATCCAATCCGCCATCTTCGTCACTCGGCGTCGGCCACAGCAACCATCGGTCCGGCCGCTACGGAAAAACGGGGGCCAGGCATTACGATTCCAACAACGAATCCAGCACGGCCGCGATCTCTTCTTTGGACTTCAGTCCGACCAGCCGATCGACCGGCTGGCCATCCTTGAAGAAGACCATCGTCGGCAAGCCCTTGATCTCGTACTTAGGCGGAGTTTCCGGATTCTCGTCATGATCCATCTTGGCCATCAATACGCGGCCCTGGTATTCGGCCGCCAGATCGTCAATGATCGGCGCCAATACCTTGCAAGGCGGGCACCACGGGGCCCAGAAATCGACCAGCACGGGCATCGAGCTGCGAAGCACGATTTCCTCGAAATCCGCATCGGTCACCACAACCGGTTCGCCCACCGCCGTTGGTTCCGCCGCGGCCGGCGAGTCTTCGACGTCCGGCTCCGTCTGCGCCACTTCCTGTACCTCCTGCCCGGCATCGGATGCGGCCGAACCGTCCTCGACCACCGGTGCGGGCACCTCACTGACCGCGCCGTTAGAACAGCCCAGCACCAGCACCAAAACCAACAACCCACTGCCCTGAATCATCCTTCTCATGGAACCCGAGCCTCCCCGGCCTTGTCTTTCTGGAAATCGAAACCACCTCTCGCCTTCCATTAGTGTAAACCCTGACCCGCCTGTTCGGCAAACCCCCCACCGCCGGGAATAATTGACAGTCATACTCAAAAGCCCCAACACAACGAGCCAGGGACATCCATCAGACCAATGTCGAACCGGCCAAAAAGTGGGACGGATTGGCAATCCGTCCTACGTCGGCTGTGGGACGGATTGGCAATCCGTCCTACGAGGGGGAGGATAACGTTGGGGGTTATGGTCGCAGATGCCGGGCGAAGCATTCGCTTGTCCAACGCCACATTTCGTCGGACAGCACGTGCCCGGCATCGGCTTCGATGTAGCTGGAAAAACGGTCTGCGGCGCCCGCTTCGGCGTATGCCCGCGCGATCCGATCGAGCCCCTCGCGCACGTGGTCGATGGGGCTGCCGCCGTCGAGTTCGCCGAAGTTCAAATGCAGGGCTCGCGGTGCGATCAAGCCAGCGATGTCCGGGGTGTCGCCGTGTTGGAACCAGCCGGGAATGAAATTCGGAAAACAGTGCAACAGATGCGCGCGGTGGATCGCGGCATAGGTTGGCAGGCAGCAATTGCCGACCAGACACTTCAGTCGCGGTTCCCAGGGGCCTACCAGCCAGGTGTGTGTCGAGCCCATCGAGTGGCCGTAACAGCCGATCCGGTCCGCACGCACCTCGGGCCGCGAGACCAGGTAATCGATCGCACGTCGCATGTCCAGAATATTCTTCCAAGCCATGCATTTCCCGGCGACCACATAGCGAAGGAACTCGAAGCGTTCGAAATCTCCGCCTTTCAGCGTGGCGTGCTGCCGCTGTTCGAAACATAGAGCGTCGGGACATAGTACGACATATCCCTCGTTGACCAGAGCGACGGCCGTGTGATGCATCGGATCGCCAGCCAATCCGGCCGGCTCGCTCTTGCCCAGATGCCACTGCCCGTTGTGCTGGTGCCACACGGCGATGGCCGGGGCCGCATGCCTTGAGTCGACATCGGCGGGAACCAGCAGGATCGCCGGGATCCGGTCGTCCGGTTCTGCCTGGTACGTCACGAACTCCAGCCGGTAACCGTCGCAGTCGATGGTATTGTGCGACTGAGAAGCCAGCGGACAGGGCCGGGGCCATGGCCCGCCTAGGCACTGCAGCAGCTTGTCCTTCAGCGATCGTTCGGTCATGGGATCTTCCTGAGTCCATCAAGGAGCCAGAGGGGCTGGTCCCCAAAGGACCGGCAAAACAACAAGTGTCGGATTTGGTTGGATGGTTCTTAGTATCGTGGTGGAACCGGCCACTCGTCAACTTGGTCTTGAGCGGATATACATGGCGGG
>REEF01000164.1 GCA_007695205.1 Planctomycetaceae bacterium | reverse complement strand
CCCTGTTCGATAAACGGCAATATGAACACAAAGGCCGTGGCACTATGCTGTCCCACGGTCATCGCGGCCGGAGGGAAAGCTTTATGCACATCCGCATAGTTGTGCATGGCCAACCCGATCTGCTTCAGATTGTTGCTGCATTGGCTACGACGAGCCGCTTCGCGAGCCGCCTGGACCGCTGGGAGCAGCAACGCAACCAGCACCCCAATGATCGCGATGACGACCAGCAGTTCCACCAGGGTGAAACCGCGCCGACGGTAGATACACATGACTTCTGCTCCTGTGAGATATGAGATGGAGACACCAATACTATCGGGGTATCTTGAAAATGATAACCCACACCCTAGAAACGACATGAAACGGTCGCCGAACTGCCTGAGAGGACGAAAACCCTGATTTCCAGGCAGCTCGATCCCAACCTTAGTCCACACCATAATTTAGCATATCTTGGGGAATGCGACGTTGTCAACACGATACCCCGGCGGCAAACATGGTGGCTACGGCTTCTACGCGGCGGTGGTAAATCGCCGGTTTTTCGGAGGGCAGATGATGCGGTCCTGGATCAGTTCGGCAGTGGTCTCGGCCAGCTTCCTCTGCGCGTGTTCGACGTCGCTCAACCGGACCGGTCCCAATCGTTCGATCTGACGCCGCAGTTCTCGGCCCTGTTGCCAGGGTAGCTGGCGTTGAATCCGCTCCAGCAGACGTGGGTTGGCACCGGTCAGCGCGATCAACGCCACGCGAGGTTCCGCTCGCTGAAAGACCATCGCCAAGGCATGGTCGGGCAGGGCGTGCAAGTCATCGAATTCGAAGGCTACGGGAACCCTGGCGCTCGAATTCGAACACCTGGCGTGACTTGGCTGGGGACTGGCTGGCGCTGAGGCAGCCATTCTGAGGGGCGAGGCTTCCCGATGCTCAGCAGGTTTGCCGCTCGGCGCAGCAAGGCTCTTTGGCTGCGCTCGTGCGGCGTGCGGCTCGTTCACCGCCACTTCCGGTTTCTCTTCGCCGACCAATCGGGATGGGGGATGTGCTTGCCGACCGATGGTTGATTTCGGCGGGTTCTCCGGCGGATCGTCCAACCCGGACGTGGCGAGTTCGGAGGCGAGCTTGGCGGCCAGTGAGACTTCGATTTCGACACCTTCGGCATCCCGAGTACGGGCTGCTTCGATCTCGCCGGCTCGCAGGAACTCGTACAGGATCCGCGATCGCTGATCGTCCGTCAGCGACTCACGATCGATCGAGATTTCTCGCAGGCATGCGGCGGCTTCGCCCCCAATCGATTTCAGCAGGGCGTCCGAGGTCGGGCCCTCCAGCGAGGCGATCAGCATGGCGGCTTTGCGAAGCGATTCGTCCTGCGTTGTCATCATGCGGCTCGGTTCATCCATTGTTTCAGGACCTGGGCGGCGATCGCGGGATCTTCCTGGACCATCCGACTGACCTGCTGTTGAAGTTCGGGCAGAGACGCTGGTGATCGGGCATCACGTTCGGCCGGTGCCGGACCGAATCGGCTCGAATCCTGTTCAGTCGAGCGATGGTCGTTGGCGGTTGGGTTGCCTCGACGGACTGCTGCACGATGGGCCAGGACGTAGACGCTCACAAGGATCGTCCCCATTGCCAGGGCCACCCCGATCACGATCAGCCAGAACTCAGGCCTTGGACGGGGGGAATCGGCGAACTGAACCAGATCTGCGGCCAAGGGGTCGTGCGATGTGACCGTGACCCGATGTGCCGTCTTCCAAGCCGGCTCCGCAGGTGGCAACATGGCATTGACGGCCCGGCTGATCGTGTCGGAAACTTCTTGTTCGATCTGGTGGATCTGTTCTGACGGAGGCGTACCCGCACCGTAACGCTGATGCCAGACCCTGCGGAAATAGCTCCGTGGCACATCGATCGATGCCGACACCTGGACGGGCCGGATCGGTGCTGGCATTTGGGCGTCGGGGCGGTGTTTTCGCGGGAAATCGTTCGAAAGTTCGACGAAGTGGGCGTTGACCGAGACGGTCACATCCGGATACATGTGCAGACGCTGCTCGATTTTCGTTCGCCACTGATCCTCGACAGCACGCCGAGTCGCAGCCAGGGTGCGAGTCGATGGGCAGGAATCGATCGAAGAACGGTGTCCAGGATACGCGCGGCAGGCATTCAGGTCCGTGATCGTCACATTTTCCCGCTGCAAGCCGCTCTTGAAGGCGACCACGGTATCGCGGATCGCTTCGACCTCGTCGATCTCCAAGTGCCGGAGCCCGACGGCTTTGACCGCGACCATCGCACGCGACTCGACACGCGGCGGGAAGCCCGGATGGCGAATCTCGTCGTACTGCACGGCCGCGTTCTCGATCCCGCTCATCTCCGAAACGATCCGGGCCAGCATCTGCTTCTCGCCACGTTGCAGGCTTTCCCGGTTCTGCTGCCAAGGCATCAACGGATTCGCCTCGGCCAACGCACGTTCGATCGGGGCGTCGAACTTGGCGGGCCAGGCATTTTCGGCATCGACGGCCATCAGGTAGATATCCTGCTGGGCCGCCGGGATTTCGACAATGCGACCCGTGATCCTGGCGCCTTCCAGACGGTGCTTGCGAAAAGCGGCGCTCAGACGAGCGATCTGGGGCTCGGAGAATTCACGGCCGTCCAGCAACGCAACGTAATCCTGCGGTGCGCTGCGACCGACCAACAGCCACAGCCCCAAGGCGATCAACAAACCCAGGCCGATACCCACCATTCGGCCGGTTGAGCTCACCGCCCGCAACCGTTCCACAATCGGCTCGCCCAAGCGGGTGAGACCTTCCATCCAGGGTACTCCCGTCGTCGTTCAGCAGAAGAAGTGAATTGATCGCATCAGGCGGCCCGCCGAGATTCCGAATCCGGAGCGTCCGGGTGCCGCAACTGTAGGATGTAGGCCCGAGTCCCATCGGCGCATTCGCGGATCTGTAAATGAACGTCTTCGGCTGCTAGCATGCGTCGGACGTCGTCCAGACGCTGCCCTGCTGCGCTGCTTACGCGGGCACTGACGTCGGACGACGACAGAATGGCCGCATCGCCCTCGGCGAATTCGACATCGACGCCCTGGTCGTCTTGATAGGCCGTTACAATCACGTTGCCTCCCGGCGATGTGGCATCGACGGCCAATGTCATCAGATGCCAAAAGACCTGACGCATCCGCGAGCGCTCGGCTGTCACCATCGCGTACGGCGGAGCGTCGACTTCGATCTGCACCCCCCGACGCAGGGCGTATATCTCCAGCCGTTGGGCTACCTCCTGGAGTTCGTCGCTGACATCAAACGAGGGACGTTCGGCCCCCGCTCCGTTTCGGAAGGGCAAATAGGTATCCATGACTGGTTCCCCGCTTCGGAGAGTCTGCAAGGGGTCGTTCGACCAAAGGCACGTCAGCGCTCCTGCGCCAACGCGCCGAAGCTTGTACTCAAAATCGGAGGAAGTTGTCAACTGCGTTTTTGTTAGCCGCGTTCTGGGTTCTTTGGTAGTCGGTAAGCGCCCGGCTAGGTATTTCTTGGTGGAATCGGCGGAAGGGGTCGGGAGTCGTTTTCGGGCAA
>REEF01000165.1 GCA_007695205.1 Planctomycetaceae bacterium | reverse complement strand
GGATCCTCGAGTACGGAATTGATGCAACCTGGAACGACAACAACGAGTATGAGGTATGGGATGATGAGGTTATGTGTAATGGATTCGGGAAACCGATACCGATCGCTCAAGTGCGACCACTGCACTCCCTGCTGATGACCCGGGCGTCGCATGAAGCGCAGCGTGAGACTCACCCGTCGATCCGTCCCTTCGTTCTCTGCCGATCGGGGTCCCCGGGGATCCAACGGTACGCCCAGACCTGGAGCGGCGACAACTCCACCAGTTGGGAAACCCTCAAATACAATATCCCGATGGGGCTGGGATTCGGGCTCAGTGGACAACCGAATACGGGACACGACGTCGGTGGATTCTGGGGGTCGGTACCGGAGCCGGAGCTGCTGGTTCGCTGGGTACAGAACGGGATCTTTCATCCGCGATTCTCGATCCATTCGTGGAGACTCGACGGTACCGCAACCGAACCATGGACGTACCCAGAGGTGATCGACATCATCCGTGATTGCATCCAGTTTCGGTATCGACTGATCCCGTACCTGTACCAACTATTCGTGGAAGCGGCGGAATCCGGTCATCCGATTGTTCGCCCGCTGGTCTACCACTTTCCGGATGACCCTGAAGTGGTTGATCAATCCTTCGACTTCATGTTGGGGTCGAACCTGTTGATCGTTTCCGTACATGAACCAGGGTGTCGTACCCGCGACGTCTACGTGCCCGGTGAAGTGAAGTGGTGCGATTTCTTCACGGGAATCTGGTACAACGGCGGATCTTCGAACGTAATCGAGACCCCACTCGAGCGACCGACTCTGCTCGCTCGCGAAGGAGCGATCATTCCCACCGGAAAAGCGATGGCGCGAGTCGGCGCCGAACCCGACGACACTCGTGAGCTCTTCATCTTTCCCGGGCCAGACGGCTCATCGAACTCGGAACGATTGGTTGAGGACGACGGAACAACTCTGGATTACCGAACTGGGGCACGCTCGATCGTTCGCGTTTCCGTGACAGCCACTGACACACAAATTGAATGCACCGTCACCCGTGAGGCGAACGGGTTCGCGATCGAGTATGGTCATCTCACGATCGCGTTACCGCCGGGGGAGAGCAGAACATTTGTTCATCACAGCGCTCAGGAGTTGCCTCCCGACGTGAACGGGCGGCGCCGGTTCGAGATTCCAATCCCGTGACCAGCATTCAAGAGCGATAGAATCGCGAGCGAAAGGAGCACCCAATGGCACATGCCGCATCAGGTCCTCAGAGTGGAATGAATTACGCCCCGTCGGGACTGGGCGTGCCCGTGTGTGAACCCGGCAGTTTCCGGTTCGCGGCCGCAGGGCTGGATCATGGCCACATTTTCGGCATGACGCTTGGTCTTGTACAAGCCGGCGGAACGGTCTGTGCGGTCTTCGACCCCGATCCAACGAAAGTCGCTGCGTATCGTGCACAGTACCCCGAAGCGCACCCGTTTGATTCGCTTGAATCACTGCTTGGGGATGACGCCATTCAGCTCGTGTGTTGCGCTGCAGTCCCCGATCAGCGCGCGGATATCGGGGTGAAGGTCCTCGAATCAGGGAAACACTTTCTTGCCGACAAGCCCCCGTTCACCAATCAATCGCAGCTTGACCGCGCCCGCGAAACGGTTCGGCGAACCGGCAAGATCTGGGCCGTCTATTACAGCGAGAGACTTCACAACGAAGCGGCTGTGCACGCCGGCTCTCTGATCCGTAACGGGGCAATTGGACGGGTACTTAACGTCGTCGGCTTGGGCCCCCACCGCCTCAACGCCGCCACTCGCCCGCCTTGGTTCTTCGAACGAGCGCGATACGGTGGGATTCTGGCAGACCTTGCCAGCCATCAAATCGAGCAGTTCCTCGCGTTTGCCGGCGCTGATGACGCAGCGATTATTCACAGTGCGGTCGCCAACTTCGCCCATCCCGAATACCCGGAGCTCGAGGATTTCGGCGAAGTGCATCTCATTACCGATTCCGGGGTAACCGGTTACTTCCGAGTCGACTGGTTCACCCCCGACGGCCTTGGAATCTGGGGTGACGGCCGGGTCGTCGTTCTCGGCACGGATGGTTATTTCGAACTCCGGAAATACATCGATGTCGCCGGTGACCGATCAAGCGATCACATATTTCTGGTAGATCGCCACAACGAACACCATCTGACGGTACACGGTACCGTGGGCTTTCCGTTCTTCGGCCAACTGATACTGGATTGCATCGACGGAACCCACCATGCGATGGACCAGACGTATACATTTCGCGTTGCTGAGCTGTCCCTGCTCGCGCAGGAACATGCAACGGTGCTGACAAAAAATCCTTAGCCCGGTGCGACGTCGGACCGTGGCGGCATGTAAAACGGAATGCACGAGGAGCACGATGATGACCGAACGATCACCCGCCGTGCGGAAGGTGTTGATTGTCGGAACCGGGGCAATCGCCGGCGCCCACGCTGCGGCGTTCCAGTCACCAACGGTTCGTAACCGGGCGACGATCGTCGGCGCCGTCGACGTCGATCGCTCTCGCGTTGAGGCGTTCTGTCGTGATCACGGGATCGCGCGCGGCTTCATCGACCTTGATGTCGCACTTGCCGAGCTCAGTCCCGACCTCGTGCACCTGTGCACTCCACCGAACATGCACACCGACCAGTCCATAGCAGCGTTAACTGCAGGCTCGTGGGTTC
Organism: Planctomycetaceae bacterium; assembly: GCA_007695205.1. Classification (GTDB taxonomy): domain Bacteria; phylum Planctomycetota; class Planctomycetia; order Pirellulales; family Pirellulaceae; genus SKKK01. The sequence goes on along the minus strand of REEF01000165.1, from coordinate 867 downwards.
TCTGCGAAAAGCCCCCCTGCGCCTCGTTGGCCGAGCTCGACCAAATCCAATTGACCGAGCAGACAACCGGACGGTACTGCGCATCCGTATTTCAGTGGCGGTTTGGGAGTGGCATGCAGCGCCTGAAACACATGATGAGTTCAGGCGCTCTGGGGAAGCCCCTGGTTGCCGTGTGCAATACACTTTGGTACCGAGATGAGCAGTACTACGCGGTTCCGTGGCGTGGGAAATGGGCGACCGAGATCGGCGGGCCAACGGTAGGGCACGGCATACACCTCATGGATTCGTTGCTGTATCTGCTTGGTGACTGGGAAGAGGTGACGGCACAGATGGCGACCCTGGATCGCCCGATTGAGGTGGAAGACGTATCGACGGCAATGGTGCGCTTTCGCAGCGGCGCTATGGCATCGATTGTCAACAGCGTGCTCTGCCCGCGTCAGGAGACCTACCTGCGTATCGACTACCAGAACGCAACCGTCGAAGCGCGCGGACTCTACGAGGTATCGAACAGCGATTGGCGCTGGTCAGCGAAACCGGGCGTGCCCGGGGATCCCTGGGATCCGCCTGTCACCGAGGTTCCTGCCTCACACGCAACGGTGGTGGAAGCGCTCCTGGGCGACATGGATGCCGGACGCGCGCCGCTGACAAGCGGAAACGAGACGCGCCGAACGATCGAGTTCCTCGCCGCCATGTACAAATCCGCCCAGACGAGACAGCCCGTCCAGGCAGGTTCGATCGACCGTAGCGATCCGTTCTATCACGCGTTTTCCATCACTCCCGCAGCACTGGGAAACCACTACCGCTCGAGTGGGGGCAACTGAACCGTTTTTCTCAGCGATTGACTCGTTGGCCTCCCCGGGTGTAGGC
>REEF01000940.1 GCA_007695205.1 Planctomycetaceae bacterium | reverse complement strand
GGCGGCGATCCCGCGATGGCGGAAAGACGTGGTCGGAAGTGGAGGTGATCGCTGCTGATGACGAAGGAAAAAGCATTTATTATGTGCCCGTAGCGTTCCTTTCTCACGCGGGTACCCTTTACGCATATATTAGCACCATGACTGGGCACGACTTGATGGTCGACTGCAGGGTGTTTGTGTTAGACGAGGCGACCGACCAATGGGAGCCCCGTGGTGTCATTGCGGATATGTTTTTGCCCAACTGCACGCCGGTGCTTATGGAGGATGGAAACTACATGATGGCCGGCCGGGTGGCCGATAAGCCGAAGACTAGGCCGGAATGGCCCGCTGTGGCGATCAGCGACGGTGATAATATTACCGCGCCATGGACTGTCATCCGGCTGATGGATGACCGCCTCAAGCATTTTCCCGAAACCACCGTGTGGGTGGACGGCAAAAACATCACCGCCATCTCCCGATGCCACCACAACCAACTACCCCAACCATCGGACTTGGTGGGCAGGGTGTTCACCAGTAGTGACTATGGTCGAACTTGGCGTGGGCCCATGCTCCATAACCTGCCCGAGCTTACTAACAGCAAACTGTACGCTGGTTCATTGAGTACTGGTCAGCGGTATTTAGTGTGGTCAACACCGACTGAAATTACAACAACTGGTGATCGGAGAGGGCGGGAAGGGCTTGTGATTGCAGTAAGCCGCCCGGGCGAAGAGCAGCTCGCTGCTGTGTGGCAGCTTCAGCACGGTCGTTCCGAGGAACTGGGCGTGGGCCCGGAGTGGTCCTATCCTTACGCGGTCGAGCACGATGGCAAGCTGTACGTGATTTACACGTCCCAAAAAAACCATAGCGTGATGACGATCATCCCGGTGAAGTCTCTGAAATTGACACCCACTGGCGATCGGAGACCATAGCGGTCGGCCGCGGCGCCCGCCTCGAAGCGTATCCCGCGGTCAAGCCCGCAGCATTCTACACGCACATCGAACAACAAGGCGAACAGCATGAGCTACCCATACATGGCCGGAATGGCCGCAGATTCCCTAGGGTCAAGGCCGAATCCACCTACACACACACACCGAACAATCACACAGGAGAGCATACATGTAATACGATGGTTGTGTCTGCCCTTGACCCTCTGTCTACTCGTTGGCCCCATTCTGGCCGGGGAGCCCACGACCACCCCCGCATCCATTCCTGCTCCGGCTGTGTTGCAAGGCGTGCCGGGGCTTGCTGCGTTGCAGGCTGATTTCCCGCATCTGGATTTGCTGGCGGACTGGAGCGCGGAGAAGGAGCATTGGCAACGGGCCTTCCGGCCGAAGGACGGCCTGCAGGACTTCCAGCGGGAACTGGTCATCCAGCAATCGGATCGTGACATTGTCGACACCATGGTCCGCCGGGTCCGGGCCTTGTGGGAGGATCTGCGTCCGCGTTTGGACTGGGATGCCGCCCACATCCGGGCCACCAGCGCCATGCTGGATGAATTGGCCCAGGCGGTGCAAACGGTGCCGCCCGGCGATAACCCGGAGCGACTTCGGTTGTGGTTGTCGCTCTGTGTCCAGCGTCATCGCATCGCCCTGGCCAATCCGCTGCTTGACTTCGACCGCCTGCTGATCAACGAGGCCTTCCCGCCGGCATATAACCACAGTTGCGATCAGTACCTGGGCCGTCATTCCTTCGTCGGGCCGGGGCTGGTGGTGCTAAGCAACTGGCGCGGCGGGCCAATCGAGCGACGGGAACTGCTGCGCGAGGTCCTGCCGGCCGGTGCCACCCATAATCCTGCTCTTTCCTACGACGGCCGCCGCGTCGCCTTCGGGTTCTGCGATCACTCGGCTAACCAGAACGAACGGGTGTTCTGGCTCTATGAGATCGGTGTCGACGGCCAGGGCCTGCGCCGCCTGACCGGAGGCTCCAACGATCGTTTGGAAACGGTGGACAACCGCGCCACCGTCCGGATCGAGGACTGGGATCCCTGCTATCTGCCCGATGGCGGCCTGGCCTTCATCAGCACCCGCAATCAGGCCTTCGGGCGCTGCCACGGCGAGCGCTACACGCCATCTTATACTCTGTACCGGATGGATGGCGATGCCAACAGCATCCGGCCGTTGTCGCATGGCGAAGCCAACGAATGGAATCCTGCCGTGCTGGCTGATGGGAGGATCGTTTTTTGCCGTTGGGATTACATCAATCGCCACGATACGGTGTATCATAGCCTGTGGACCATTCGCCCCGACGGTACCAGCGTGGCACATTACTACGGCAACCAGAGCAGAAATATCGCCATGATCACCCAAGCGCAACCGATACCGGGTGATGACAGCCGGGTGGTCGCCCTGGGAACGGCACACCATGGGTGGAGTGCCGGCAGTGTGTTCATCCTAGACACCAATCACGGCGAAGATGGTGTGAAGCCAATAACACGTGTGATCTTTGACATCTCGTTTCCACAAACCAGTGATGGAGCGTGGGACTGGAGAGGTGCACCAGCGGCAGCCAATACACCTTGGCCCCTTTCCGGGCATTACCATCTATGCTCCCTCACTTATGCAGACCCCCGTAATGACAGAAGAAACCCTGACAAGGCCGGCTGGGGCATCTACCTCATCGACGTCTTCGGCAACCGAGTGCTGCTCTACCACTCGCCCAGTATCAGCGCCTTCAGCCCGATCCCGCTGCGTCCCCGTCCGGTACCGCCGGTCTTGCCCTCGACCCTGCCAGCCAAGCCCGAGGATCCAAACTTCGGAACCTTCATTCTCAGCGATGTCCGCCGCAGCCGGCAGACCTTTCCGGATGAGCCGATCGTCGCTCTGCGCCTCAACCGCATCCACGTTCAACCCACGAATTTAGTGCATTCCACGAGCGCGGTCGAAAACGAGGTGGTCAAGGGGGTCATCGGCACGGTGCCGGTCGCCGCAGACGGCAGCGCGGCGTTTCGCGCCCCGTCGGGCATGCCCCTGCAGATCCAGGCCCTGGACGCCCGGGGCCGGGCGGTGATGACCATGCGTTCGTTCACCTTCCTGCAACCCGGCGAGGAGCAGAGTTGCGTTGGTTGTCATGAGCCACGTGAGGCCGCGCCTCCGTCGTCGCTGATCCGGCCCTTGCTGACCACCATTGCAACGCCGGCTCCGCCCGCCTACGGAGGTGACGGTCAGCCGTTCGATTTCGACCACTTGGTCAAACCGGTCATCGACCGCCACTGCTTGGCTTGCCACGGCCTGGGCAAGACCGAGAAGGATATCAATCTCACTGATCCCTACAATGTTCTGGTCCCCTATCTAAAACTGGCGGAGAGAAATAAGGAGGGCGTCCCCAGCCGCCCCGATGACTACTTCGCCCGGGCCGGCAAACTGCTGCCGATCCTAGATGCCCACCGGCAGCAGGGTCGTTTCCGGCTGGACGAGGCCGAGGAGGCCCGTTTCATCGATTGGATGGATCTCAACGGTCAGCGCAACGATTACCTGAGGCTTCCGCTGGAGAGGCTGGAAATCGTGCCTGCGGCCGAAGCTGCGCTGCGTGCCCATCTCAACACCCGTTTTGGCGAGGCCGTGGCCGCGCAGCCGC
>REEF01000166.1 GCA_007695205.1 Planctomycetaceae bacterium | reverse complement strand
CGGCGGCGAGAATGGTTGACATTAGCAATCGGTTCATGTGTATTTCTCCTGTTGGAACTTGCGAAAATCACGGCAGTCGAGTTAACAAAGCCACTTCTTGCGGTGGTCGGCCTGGATGAACTTGTCGGCTTCCGGCGCGCCGGGGACTTTCAAGTTGACGCCGTCCCAGTCGATCGGCCGCTGCATCCGCAACGACACGACCGCGGGCAAGATGACTTCCATCGAATGGGCGGCGACTTCGAAGGATTGGTACGCTTTCTTGCCGGCTTGAGCCGCTTCGATCCATTCGAGCATGTGGTTCTCCCGAGGCGCACGCGGTTCGGTCTGCGGAATGTCCTTCGCGGCCGGATGGTCGTTTACGCCGCGCATCTTCTCGTCGCCCTTGAGCTTGATCAGGTTGCCCCCGCCCCAGCCGCCAATAAACATCGTGCCCCGCTCGCCCAGGAGCATCGCGCCCACGTTCGGCAGGTTTCCGTAGGCCGCCTCGATGTCCGCCGTGGCCTCCTTGGGCGGGCGGTTGCCCGAGTCGTAGTACCACGCGGTGACCGGGGCCAAGTCGCCGCGGGCGGCAAATTCATAGCGGACCTTCGTGGTGGAAACATACGTTTCCAGCACGGGTTCCGGCACGTTGTGCTCCACGCGCACCGGGTAATCGAGCTTCAGGGCCCGGATCGGCAACTGCCAGGTATGCACGCCGAAATCGCCGAGAACCCACGCCCCGAAGTCGAGCCACCAGGACGTCCGCCGACAGCCGGGCAGGTACACACCCTTCTTGAACGGCCGCATGGGCGACGGGCCCACCCACAGATCCCAATTGAACCCGGCGGGAACCGGATCTTCGCCCGCCGGGCGGGCGTGGCTTTTCGGACCCGGCTCGTTGATGTGCCAAACGTGCATTTCGCGGATCTGCCCCAGCAGCCCGGCTTGAACGATCTCCACCGCCCGGCGGAACGATCCGCCGGCCGCGCCCTGCGTGCCCATCTGGGTCGTGACCTTCGACTCCTTGGCCAGCTTGCCCAAGGCCCGGGCTTCGGAGACCAAAAGGGTCAGCGGCTTTTCGCAGTAGACGTGCTTGCCCGCCTGGATGAACGCCGTGCTCATCGGCGCGTGCCACCAGGGCCCGATGGCGATCAGCACGCCGTCCAGCGACTGTTCCTTGGCGATCAACTCGCGATAGTCCTCGTAGCCGCGAGCCTTCTCGGCCTCGGACGTTCTCTCGGCCACGGCCTTGCGGGTGTTCGCGATCCGAGCTGCCTCCGCATCGCACAGGGCGATCAGGTTCGCGCCGCTGCCGAGCGCTGCCCGCAGGATGGTGTCGCCTCGGGGTCCGCAACCGATCAGCGCGATGTTGAACCGGTTGCTCGGCGCCTCGGGCCCAGCCACACAAACGCGCGACGGGAGCACCAGCGGCGCGGCGGCAGCCAAACCAGCGCCGGCGCGGTGAATGAACGTGCGACGATTGATCTGTGTTCGTACAGTCATTGAGTACCTCCGATTGTCATGGTCTTGTGGTGTCTGCAAACTAATCATCAAGGCCCAAAGCGGGCTTGAGTCCTTCCCATTTTACGCTCCAGGAGCCGTCGTTCGGAAAGCCGGGTGCGTGTGTTTGCGGACCGCCGTCCCAACCGGCCGCCATCATGGCCACCGCATACAGCAAACTGCCCGGGCCAGGAAAGTACCCTGCCCCGCTGGTGGAAAAGCGAAAATCAGGGTGCAGCAGCGTATCGACGGCGGTTTCAGGCCTTCCCAAACGCGCGGCGGCCATCGCCACCATTCCATAATCCCAGCCCCATCTCCACCTGGGCCAAACATCGGACACCTTATCAAAGGTCCGTTGCATGGTCTCCAGGTCCACCCCGTCGCCCGGAAGCATTCCATAGAGGCCCATGACCGACGGGTGGTCGGAAAGCCATCGGGGGTTTGCCCAGGGATCCACGGAGGTGTCTCGTAAATCTCTATCGTCTAATGTTTCCCACATGATATAAACACCATCCCGCACCGGTATGGGTGAAAGGTGTTCCAAAACATCATCGTAGTGAGAATCGCGGGGCATTCCAAGCCGCTCCCGCCAACGCTGGGCAATGCGCAGCCCGAAACGAAAGTAACCTAAATCAAAGGCCGTATTAATGGTTCGCATTTGCGGATTTTTTTCCGACATATCTTCGATTGGATATCCCAGCACCAGCCGCTCGGGATGCTCTTTGTCCTGGGTGGGAAAGGAGGCGAGAAAATCGGCGGTTTCCAAGACAACCTCGCGCCATTTCTCCAATGTTTCCTCTGTGGGATGCGCCCGATAATCCATTTCGGCGAAAAAGATGGGATGAGGATTTTGCCAGACCAGCCAGGAATGCGAGGTGTTTGGCCATTCCACCTGGGTGTTTCCCGTACACTTGAACCAACGCGCCCCCTTGTAGCCCTGCTTCCGGGCGCGTTCCTGTGCCCCGGGAAGATACCGCTGGTAAATATCGATATAGCGGTTTAACAGGGGCCAGCGGTCCCACAGTGTGTAATGCATGCCGTGCCACCAGATCATTTCAAAGTGAAACCGGCCGTGCCACATGCCGCCTCCCAGCAAGCCGAACTCCGGAGGAGGATAGGAGCCTGCTTCATTGACGGCCATGGCGTATTGCGACACGACAATACGGCGCTCCAGTTCCCTCCAACGCGAATCACGGCTGCCCGAAAGATCGATGGCGCCACCGCTATTCCAGAAGTCCGGCCAGTGTTTCGCGCACGCGTCGATGGTTTCTGTCGCCGATGGAAGCGTCCCGGGCAATGCCTGCGGTGTAAAGGCGCAGACAAACTCAAATTGATCCGCCGCTTCCGGCGACAATAGGAACTCGTGGCTAGCCGGGTTTTCCAGATTGCCTCCGCCTGCCCACGCCAGGCCCACATTATAGGAAGTGTCATCCGCTGTTCTGGCTATGTCAGCGCGCCGGCTACCGCGCGACTCCATGATTGAAGTATGCGCATCGGGTCGGTTAAAATCCCCGCGACCCATCCCTGCCCCTTCATCAGACCAAGTGGGATAGGGAAAGGTCAGCTTGATTCGCAGGCGGCCGGCGGCGATCAGCGGGGAGGTGATCCGAACCGCGACGGCATCCAAGGTGGGATGCACGCTGGTTTCCACTTTGACCGGCTGCCCGTCGATGTCGTATCGGCTGGTCAAAAGGCCCTTCCAGAGGTCCAGCGTCTGTTTCGGGTTCCGGAGGTCACTTTCCCCATCCACCGTAGAGCCGTCCTCCTTGATCAATACCAGACCCAGTCGGCCGAGGCTTGCTTTATGGGGGTTGCGTGTAAGCCATCTGGCAATTTCCGTATTGTTCAGCAAAGGCCAGGGTCTCTCGATGCCATCATAACCTCGAATAATGGGCCATTCATAATCGTCTATTGTCTGTCCCGCAGGCAGCGGATCGGAATGCCACCCCCAATGGGACAGAATCGAATGATTACTGAAGCTGATCAGGCCGGAGATGTCCGTGGTAATAGCGAACTCGCCGTTGCCGACCTGCAGCCCTGACGAGGAGGTGACCGTTATGTTGTGCCGGGTCACCACGGC
>REEF01000601.1 GCA_007695205.1 Planctomycetaceae bacterium | reverse complement strand
CGAGGACCCAGGCCAGGTTGAATCTCGCGAGTTGGATGCCGGAGTACATACCGTCCGAGCCGCCTTCGAACAACAGGTAGACCAGGCCTTCGCTGGGTGTGCCGGGCCGACCGGCGGCCAGCGACGAGTAGGCGCTGGGGCCGTCGTATACCAGACGCTTGACAGGCCACGATTGGGCGCCGTCCAGGCTGGCCCAGACGGTGATCTTTTGACGCCCGGATCCTCGGCCGTGCCCACCCACGAAATCCAGGTTACTATAGACCAGGATGTCGGCATCGTCGACCGGCAGCCGAACCAACCCGCCGGCGCATCCGTAGCTGGACCCACGCACGCCGTCGGGCAGTGTGTCGCACCGCGCCGCGTCCACCCAGGTGACTCCGCCATCGTGGCTCCACGCCGTCCGTCGCATCGCGTCGCGGGCCAAATGGCAGCGGGAATTGTAGTACACGCGGCCGTCGGACAGTTCGGCCAGCGTGCCTTCGCCCGTGCCCAGGACGGGGAACGGATGGCTGGTTGTCCAATTCGCGCCGCCATCGTCGCTGTAGATGGCGCTGTTGTAGTGATAGGGCCACCACCGCGGATCGTTGCTCATGCCCGGCGGAATCACCCGCGCCGGTTGCAGCAACCGGCCTTGGTGTTCGCCGAACTGCAGCGTGATCCCGGAATCGGAGCCGTGCGTCTGGCCGACGCCGCCCAGTCCGTCCGCTTGGATCGTCACCTCTTGCGACGCCCAGGTCTTACCCGCATCGCGGCTGCGGAACATGTTGTGGCCTTGGAACACCATGATGTCGCCGCTGGCGTCATCGACGATCGCAGCGCCCAGATGGCTGCGTCCGCCGCCCACTTCGATGATCGGTCCCCAGGTTTCGCCACCGTCCTCGCTCCGTCGCACCTGGACCGGGCCGCTGGCAGCACGAAAAGCCAACACCGTCCCGTCCACCGCCACCACCACGCTGGGAAACCGTTGGCCCTCGTACAACGATTGCAGCTCGAAGAACGGTTCAACTTCCTTGACATCCTCTTGTGCGGCGAGCATGGCCGGCAGGCACAACATCAGGGCAACGGCGTAACGCAGCATCGGTTTCATCGAAATGTCCCTTTCTTGGTTTGGATCGTTTGCCAGGGGTCGGGAGTCGTTTTCGGATAATACGCTTTCCATTTGGATCCTCGATGGCGGAAAACGACTCCCGCCCCCTTCCGCTGATCGATTCTCACGGAGGCACGGCGTGGCTGTCCGTGAATCGCACTAGGGTTCCTGGGCTGCGAATGCTTCCAGGGTGGCTTCCAGGCTGAAGCGGATGAACATGGGCATGTCGCCGGTTGGTTTGGCGGCTTGCATGTCTTGATGCATCTGCTGCAGGTCGGGTCGCAGGGGACGTGCCTGCTGCTGGAGCAACTCGATCGTACGCATGGCTTGCAGAACGATCTCCGGCCGATCGTGGCTGAGCTTCTGCTGCAGCACGGCTAACGCTTCGTCCGTTGAATCGGACGCCGCCAGGGCCGCGGCTAATTCGACGCGGACCGACGGGGATGTTTCGGACTCGAGCGCCTGCACAATGGTTGGTCGAAGCTGATCGTGGGCCGTGCTGGTGGATGCGGCAGCATGCAGCCCGACAGCGGCCCAGTAACGGACTCCGTCGTCAGGATGGTCCAGCAGCTTTTGCTGCTGATCGAAGACGTCCGGACGCCCGACCAAATCAGCGGCCGCCAACAGTTGGCCCAGCGGATACCTCCGGTCGTCGCGGGCCAGATCCTGCGGCGTTGATTGGCGGCCGATCCGCTGCCAGACCTGAGGTTCCGTCAAAAATCCGGCGTCGCGAGTCTCCATGATCCAGCGATTCAACTGGTCGGCCAGTTGCTTCAATCGCGGTTGATGGTCAGGACAACCGGCCAGGTTGTTCACCTGATGTGGATCGGCGTGCGTATCGTACAACTCCTCGATGGCCCGTTGCGGTGCGGCGAAGACCTTGGGGGGCCCGTCCAGTTGGTCGGCGGCGGCCATCTGCCGGAACTCGGTACGGAACGTCGAGCCGTCCGAGTACCGTTCGGGCGGCAGCCAGGAGAGATGGGGCATAAAGTTTCGGATGTACAACCAACGCTGATCGCGTACCGATCGCGACAGATCGAAGACTTCATCGACCCGGTCGCGTGCTCCGTAAACATACTGGCGCGGTTGACCGGCGGCAGGGCCTAGAAACGCGTCTCCTTGCATATACTCAGGCACGGGGATGCCGCAGAGACTCAAGACCGTCGCCGCGAAATCGACGAAACTGACCAGCCGATCGGTCGTTTCGCCGGCGGCGACCGGCGCCAGATGCCGCCATTTTTCGGGGAAGTACACGATCAAGGGCACTCGCATGCCGGAATCGTGCAGCAGTCGCTTGCCCAGTGGTATGCCCATGCCATGATCGCCGTAGAAGAAGACGATGGTATCGTCGGCTAATCCATCCGCCTCAAGCTGCTCCAGGTACTGGCCGACCTGGCGATCCATCAGCGTGATACAGTCATGGTAGCGTGCCCACTCGCGTCGGGCTTCGGCCGTGTCGGGATAGTAGGGCGGCAAATTGGCCTCGGCGGGATCATGACGCTGCTCGGGGTCCAGTTGCGAACCGATCTCCCGTTCGAACTGCTCCTGCGGCCAGACGCTGGTCCGCGACTGGTGGGTGGTCATGAAGTTGAACACGGCGAAGAAAGGCTGACCAGGTTCACGCTGGCGCCAATGTGCTTTCGCGGAACTTTCGTCCCACCCATCGGCGATGAAGGCCGCTTCGTCTTGCAGGTTGTAATCGGTCTTGACGTTGTTGGTGCAGTAGTAGCCGGCCTGACGCAGGTAGGCACTGAACGGTCGAATCTCCGGGCGCACCGGAAACTGGGAACGCAGACGTTGCGTGCCCATCGACGTCGCGTACAGGCCGGTGATCAGCGTCGATCGGGCCGGCGAACAGACGGGGGCGGTGGCAAAGGCGTTGGTGTAACGCACCCCTTGTTCTGCCAAACGGTCCAACACCGGGGTGTTCGCGTACGGATCGCCGTAACAACCCAAGTTCGGACTCAGGTCTTCGGCGGTCAACCACAGGATATTCGGCCGCTGGACCTCTAAAGCGGCCGTCTTCGGCTTCGGCTCTTTGGCCTGCTTGGGCTTTTTGGCAGCGGGGGCCGGTTCGCCGTAAGCCGGTTTCCAGGGCCAGGGCAGGACGCCCGCGCGATAAGCCCAAGCTTCCCATTGCTGTACCATGTCCTGAACTCGTTGCGGATGCGCCGCGGCCAGATCGTTCATCTCGGTGCGATCGGCGACCATGTCGTACAATTCCCAGTCGCCGGCCGGTCCTTTGGCGACCAGTTTCCAGCGTCCGTCCCGCATGGCCCGATTGCCCTGATGTTCGAAGAAGATCGGCTGCTGGCGTTGGAGCGACTGGCCTTTGAACGCGGGCAACAGGCTGACGCCCTCCATCGGCAGGATCTCCTGGCCGCCGAACTGCTCCGGGTATTGTGCGCCGCTCAGTTGGACACAGGTGGGCATCAGGTCGATCAGATGCGCGGGGTCGTGAACCAAGCGGCCGAACTGGTCGGCTTCGGAACCGCCAGCTTGAATTCCGTCTGGCCAATGGACGATCAACGGCGACGCGATCCCGCCTTCGTGGACCCAGTGTTTATATTCGCGGAACGGTGTGTTGCTGACATTCGCCCACGCCTCGCCGTACCCGTGGTACGTGTCGGCTGCACCCGGCAGGATCCCGTATCCTTGTCGTACAGGGTATCCATCACGAGTCTGTTTGGGGATCATGTCCGGTTGCAGATAATCGGCGGGCAGCGGCGGTAAGGTGGGCTTGTCGGGTCGCGGCTGTACCTCCCCCCGCCGGCGTCCCATGTTTTCGGCACAGCCACCGTTATCGTGAAAGAACATGATCAACGTCTGGTCGAACTGATCGGTCCGGCGCAATTCCTGCAGGATGCGACCGATGCCTTGGTCCATACTGTCGATCATCGCGGCATAGACTTCCATGCAACGCAGTTCGAAATCGCGATCCTCCACTTTTTCCCACTCACCGCCTCGCTGCGGCGTCAGGTCCCAACGCGGATCGATCAAGCCCATCTCCTGCATCCGGTCGAGGCGTGCCTGGCGAATGGCATCATAGCCCGCATCGTATCTTCCATGGTACTTTTCGATGTCCTCCGGTTTGGCGTGCATGGGCCAGTGCGGTGCGGTGTGAGCCACGTACATGAAGAATGGCTGATCGGCGTGATCGCGAGCGTGATCGGCGATGAAACGCACCGCGTGGTCGTTGATCGCATCGGTGTAGTAGAAGTCCTCGACGGGGTATTCCGGATCCGCGTAGGGCGAGATCAGGGTATTGTCCCGCGTCAACGAGTTGGGATCGAAGAAGCTGCCCGCGCCATGGATCGTGCCGTAGAAACGATCGAACCCTCGCTGCAGGGGCCAATTCTTCTTGTCGGCTTCGCTCGGGTTCAGCACGTTGGGCGTGACGTGCCACTTGCCCGATACGTACGTGCGGTACCCCGCCTGACGCAGGACCTGGGCGATCGTTACGCACCGATCGTTCAAATCGCCTCGATACCCATCCAGCCCGCGATCGTTCATCATGTGCCCGATCCCGGCCTGGTGCTGGTACAGACCAGTCAACAACGAGGCGCGTGTGGGGCAGCAGCGCGCCGTGTTATAGAACTGGGTAAAGCGGACCCCGTCGCGGGCCAGACCATCCAGATAAGGCGTATCGATCTCGCCACCATAACAGCCCAGATCGGAAAACCCCATGTCGTCCGACATGATCAGGATGATGTTCGGTCGAGCTGGTTCGGCCGACTGGGCCCAGCCGAGCATCGAAGAGCTCAGCCAACAGAGCACGATCAGGATCGGTGTGATGCTTGTCTTGGTTTTCATGAGAGGGATCCTTCTGCAACGCGGAAAGGTGTCTGAATTGTCGATGGATCGAGTCATCGCTTTTTGGGCATGCCCATACGGATATCGACCGGACCATTGTTTGCTTGTCTCTCCCCGGGCGTGCTGCGGCCGTCGGCCACGAACTGCTCGAGCAATTCGATCAACTGCTGGACCCGATCGGGGTGTTCTTCGACCAGATTATGCTGCTCGCCCAGATCGGTGCTCAGATCGTACAACTGCATCGGGGGCAGGCCCAGCGCCTGTTTGCTGCCCGGTCGCGGCGCGCTCCAGCCTCCCGAATCGGCACATAGCAGTAGCTTCCAGTCGCCTTGTCGGATGGCGAACGAGCCATTGACCGAATGGGACACCAGGTGATCGCGTTGTCCCTGGCCGCCTTGAAGAACCGTCAGGAAGCTGATGCTATCTTCGCCCGCATCGTCGGGCAGATCGACCTCCAGGATCTCTGCCAGCGTCGCCAGCAGATCGATCTGGCAGACCAGTGCGGAACTCTCGCTCCCGGCGGCGACCTGTCCCGGCCAACGGACCACCGTGGGCACGCGCAATCCACCCTCGAACAGATCCGCCTTGTGACCTCGTAAAGGTCCGCTGGGGAAATGATCGTGCTCGGCCAGTTCGTCGAATTTCGCTTGCGGGGAACAACCGTTGTCGCTGGTAAAGATCACCAGCGTGTTGTCGGTCAACTGATGTTGGGCCAGCGCTGCCAGGACTTCGCCGACCGCCGCATCCGTCTCCATCAGAAAATCCGCGTACGGATTCACGCCGCTCTTGTCCTGCCAGTCGGGCGTCGGCAGGATGGGTGTGTGCGGCGAGGCGAACGGGACGTACAGGAAGAACGGTTTGCCGGCATGGGCATCCTCCGCGCTGCGTTCGATGAACTCGACGCATTGCTGCACCATCACGGGCAACACGTCCATGGCATCGAAATCCGGCGCGGTCGGACCTTTACGAGTCCGGCCACCCGTCTCGCGACCCCACATCATCAGAAAATCTCGGTCTTCGGTCGGCAGCGAGGTGACGCGGTCGTTCTTGATGAACGTATAGGGCACCATGTCCAGCGAAGCGCTGATCCCGTAGAAATAGTCGAACCCAACGCTGCCCGGCCCGTTGGTAATCGGTTGGGAGTAGTCCACATTGAAGACCTGCTCGCGCGGTTCGATGCTCAATTCGGAAATCTCCGCACCCGGTTTGACCACCCAGTCCATTCCCAAGTGCCATTTGCCGATACAGGCCGTGTGGTAGCCTTCGGCCTGCAGCATCGACGCGACCGTCATCCGACCCGGTTCGATCAACCGAGGACTCAAGCCCCCCAACACCCCTCGCTTCAGCCGTGAACGCCAATTGTATCGGCCCGTCAGCAGGCTGTACCGCGTGGGGGTACAGACGGAGGACGTGGAATGCGCATCGGTAAACTTCATGCCTTGGGCGGCCAGGCGGTCGATGTGCGGAGTCGGGATTCTGCCGCCGTACGATTGAATGTCGGCATAGCCCAAATCGTCTGCCAGGAAGACGATGACATTTGGTTTCGTGTCCGCCAGCGAGGTGCTGGAGGCCATCGAGGCCACCAGAGCGACGACGATGGGCAAGGCAGTTCGAGCAAACATTCGGTTCCTCCTTCTTCAAGGTTGGTGCAGTGAGCTTGTGTGTGGTTACTGGGGCTCTGTCAGAAAAGGGGATCTGACGCACTTTCGGCCCCCTCACCCTGCCCTCTCCCCGGAGGGGCGAGGGGACATCGGACAGTTATTTCTCGCACGGTGCTAACGCACCGTACGCATGTACTCCAGGAACTCGGCGTCAAACGCTTGCAGGTCTTCTCCGAAAATTCGCCGGAATTCATCCAAGCGCTCGTCAGGGCTATCGTAGATCAAGGGCGGCTTGTCCGCCATGATTTGAAGGTATTCGTGGTACTGTTCGGCATATCTTCGGATCACAAAATAGGTCAGTGCCCAAGCTTCCGCATAGGCATCGTTGGCCGTTTCGGGGTGGCGAAAGCGATCGTCGTCGGTGATCAGCGTCTGCAGGGAATCAGGTTTCCGTTCCGCCAAGTACCGTTGAAACTGTTCCAGTCGCTTGGTATGGATTCCGCCGATGTTGCGCCAGCCGCGCGTGCTATTCAGATCGGGCGTTTCAAAGTACACGGCCAGGCCCTCACTGACCCACAGCGGGACATCGGCCAACCGTTGGTGAAAACCGCAGTTGTAGGCCAGTTGGTGGGTCGCTTCGTGGATGATCGTGGCCACCATCCATTCGGCCCCGGGCCGAGCCAGCAGGTGGTTGATCTGAGCCACGGAGGCGGCCCGCGCGAACTCGCCGGGCCCGGTTCGCGACCCGGTCAAATCGAACATGGTCACGCGATTGGTCTGCAGGCTGTAGTAGCCATCGATATTGCCGGCCGCATCGCCCAACTCGGAACGGGCATAGGCCATGTAGGATTCTCGCGAGTCGAACACCAGCACGACCAGCGGCATTTCCGGATCGCGCAACGCGAACCCGCGGCGTTGCCAGTAGTTCCGAAAGGCCCGGTACAACCGCTCGTACAGCGAACCACACCACTGGGCGTAGGCGGGCGTCGTATTGTAGACGAACAGATAATTCGCCGTATGGTGCAGGCGGAATCCGGGCAATTGTTCGGTCAGACGCGCCGACAACTCGGCGCGGGACATGGGCGTATAGGGCTTGTCATCCTCGCTGCGCCGCTGTAACTGCTCGGCCGGGATCGCCCACAGCACGCCCTCACGATCCTGCAACAGCACGCCCCCATCGACCGCTTCGATCACGATCTTGCCCGATAGATGCAACGGCCGCCCATCGCGCTGGATGGTGACGTGATCCAGGCCGGAGACGCGAGCACTGGCCAATACGACCATCAGCGCGGCTCCGGACCACACGAGATTATGTAGCGTCGCTTTGATTCTCATGCTTGGATTGTAGCCCATGCCAGAGGATCGTGCTACGACCGGCCGTCGGTTTCGACGGCGAAGAACGTCTGGAAAACAGCAGCCCCGACCTGATTGATCTGGGTCTGCAACGAATCGAGGAATTCGTGCAATCCATGTCGCAGGATCTCGTTGGTATCGGAGTAGGCCAGGGAGCTTCGCAGTTGGCCCAGCTCTTTTTCCGCAGGGTTCCAAAACGTGTCTTCCGGGCTGCCGACAATCGCATGCAGCGACTGATTCGCGCTATCGATGCAGTGCATGATCGCTCGCGGGAACAACCGGTCCAGCACCAGGAAGCCGACGATCTTTTGCGGGGTGATGATCCCATGCCGTTTGCGGAACATCTCGAATCCGCTGACCGACCGCAAGACCGCCGACCATTGCAGGTCGTCGGTCGGCGTGCCCACTTCGCCGACGGTCGGCAGCAGCATGTAGTATTTCACGTCCAGGATCCGCGAGGTCTTGTCGGCTCGTTCCAGCATCCGGCCCAACCGAGCGAAGTGCCAGCCTTCGCCATGCGACATCGTGGCGTCGGTAACGCCCTTGAACTGCTGGCTGGCCGATCGGACTTCCTGACAGAAATCCTGCGGCGAATCCAGGACATCGGGATGCCGGGTAGCTGCCACGACGTTGTGGTAGAAGTTATTCAGTTGTTCCCACATCTCGGTCGAAATGGCTTCCCGGATCGAGCGGGCATTTTCCCGCGCGATGCTCAGGCAAGACAGGATCGAGTTCGGGTATTGGGGATCGAAAGCCAAAAAGTGGATCGCGTTTTCTCGCGAAGCACTGCCGTACCGTTCGGCAAAGATCTCATCGTCCGCCGTGGCACTGATCAGCGGTTGCCACTGTTCGCGAACATTCTGAGGCGAATCCAGGATGAACCCGAAGGTAACGTCGATGAACCTCGCCAGATTCTCAGCACGTTCCACATAGCGGCTGATCCAATAGATGGAACTCGCCACACGGCTTAACATCCGCGAAGTGTCGAAGGTGTGCGGAACAAGGGTTCTATTGGTTCGAGTTGTCATGACGCTCCTCCTCGCTGGCGATGACCCAGGTATCCTTGCTGCCGCCGCCTTGCGATGAATTGACGACCAGCGAACCTTTACGTAGGGCGACTCGAGTCAAGCCGCCCGGCAGCACATAGATGTTTTCTCCGTACAGGATGTAAGGGCGAAAATCGACGTGGCGGCCCTCCAAACGATCCCCGACAATCGTCGGGACTCGGGAAAGCGACAACGTGGGTTGAGCGATATAGTTGCGTGGATTCTGGCGGATGAGTTCCGCGAACTGGTCCCGCTGTTGCCGAGTCGCGTGCGGACCGATCAGCATGCCGTACCCGCCCGCTTCGTTGGCCGCTTTGACCACCAATTCGTCCAGATGCTCCAGCACATACTTTCGTTCGGAGTCGTCGAAGCAGACATAGGTTGGCACGTTGGGGATGATCGCATCTTCGGCCAAGTAGTAGCGGATCATTTTTTCTACGTAGGCGTAGATCACCTTGTCATCGGCCACTCCGGTGCCCGGCGCATTGGCCAACGCGACGCGCCCGTTGCGATAGACGTCGATCAAACCAGGGACGCCCAGCAGTGAATCCGGGCGAAACGTCAGCGGATCGATGAAATCGTCGTCGATGCGGCGATAGATCACGTCGACTCGCACATAACCGGCCGTGGTCCTCATGCACACGTGGCCGTCGCGCACCACCAGGTCGCGGCCTTCGACCAGTTCCACACCCATCTGCTGTGCCAGAAACGAGTGTTCGTAATAGGCGCTGTTATAGGCCCCGGGAGTCAGCAGGACGACCGTCGGTTGCTCCACCGCATCGGGCGCCAGGTGCTGCAGCGTGGCCAGCAGATAGCTGGGATAGTCATCGACCGGCCGCACTCGCGACGCACCGAAGATCTGCGGAAAACTCCGCTTCATCGCCATGCGGTTCTGCAGGACGTAGGAAACGCCCGAGGGAACTCGCAGATTATCCTCCAGCACGTAGATCTGCCCATCGCCATTGCGAACCAGATCGGTTCCCGTGATGTGGCACCAGATGCCTCGCGGCGGATCCAACCCTCGACAGACCTTGCGATAACTGCTGGCACTGGCCACGATTTCCATGGGCACCACACCGTCGCGCACGATGTGCTGGTCGTGGTAGATGTCGTTAATGAACTGGTTCAGCGCGTTGATCCGCTGGCGCAAGCCGCGCTGCAGCCGCTCCCATTCCTCGCCACTGATGATCCGCGGGACCAGATCAAATGGGAAAATTTTCTCCGTCCCTTCGGATTCACCGTAAACGTTGAACGTGATCCCCAAACGAAACAACAGCCGCTCGGCCGCCTGTTGGCGGTGGATCAGTTCGTCACGGCCAAGCGAGCGGATCTTTTCGACCAGCAGTTCGGCGCCCGGTCGAGGCCGTCCGTGCGAGTCGATCAACTCGTCGTGAAATTCTTCTGTTTCATAGTTCTCGAACCAAGCTGAAAAGCTATCGCCGCCACTCGCCGTAGCGGCAATCTGTCCATCCGACATTAAGGGGGTCCTCCTACGTAAGTCCGCCCCGCCTTGACGGAATCTGTTTGAATGGTGGCCTATTGTCTCGATGCGATCAAGATTTGCAAGACCGGGCTCGGCATTTTTTAGGCACTCTCGACCACTCGGCACGATTCGGCGAAGGGATCGACATCGGTGAAACGGTTGGCGATCTGTTGGCAGCGATCGGCGACGCGCTGGGAACGCAACAATCGATCCAACGCGGCGGCGACCGTCGAGCCGCGAAAATGTCGAGGGCGGATCCAGTCGCCGACGCCCAGCCGGGCCAGGCGATCGGCGTTATCGGGTTGGTCATGGGCCATCGGCATGACCAGATGGCAGAGGCCCGCGCGAAGCCCCTGGGCCGTGGTGCCGATGCCGCCATGATGAACCAAGGCCGCCGCGCGGGGCAACAGACGGCTGAACGGGACGTATTGGAAATGTCGCACCGTCGCAGGCAGCGGGTGCGGGATCTGGTCGGCAAAAGGCGATACTAGCACGCCCCGGCGGTTCAAACGCTGGCAGGCATCCACCGCCGCAGCAAAGAAAGGCCGTGCCTGGCAGTTGGCCGACCCGGGGGCAAAAACCAATGGCGGATCGCCACCGTCCAGAAACGCCGAGACCTCGGCCTGATCGGACCGCTGATCGCTTTCGTCCCACATCGGAAACTGGCTGAACCACAACGGTTGGGGCCAATCCGGTTGGACGGGCGCATACCATTCCGGAAACAAACACAAAACCCCCCCAGGTGAATTCCACCAGTCCAGCGTGCGCCGCATGGGCGGCAAACCCAGTTCGCGGCGAAATCGATTCGTCGCCGGGCAGACCGTACGATCGATGACCAACCGTTGCCCCAAGCGGAATACCAGTCGCTTGCACCACCGAGGCAAACCGGATGGCACGCACGGTAATACGGGCGAACGATGCTCGCTCCACAAGGGCGCGGGTTGTATGTGGACGGTCAGCAGCGGCAAGCCGAATTTCTCCGCCGCGATGCGCACCCCGAAGCTCAAGCAATTGGACAACAAGAGCGTCGATCGATCGGCGAAATGCTCCTCGACAACCGCATACTGCTCGCGCATGGCCCGATGAATGCCATGGCGAAAGACGCTGCCAAAACTGCGCACCGGCCGCCAAAGGTTCGGATCGCGAGTGACCGTCAAGAATTCCTCGGCGGTTCCCAGCGGGTAATGCTCCAAGCCGATTCGCTGGACCTGCTGCTGAAAATACCCGTTGACCATGATCGCGACATGATGGCCACGATTCTTCAAGGCTTGTCCCAAACCAAGAAACGGGTGCACGTCCCCAGCGCTGCCCAGCGGAAAAAGAGCGATTCTCACGCAGTCCGTCCCTCGAAAGTTCACGATCAACCAGCGTCGAGTCTACAAGGTCGGTTGCATTTCCGACAGACCCAGACAAAAATGCCTGCATGATTCGATCGACGGAACAACTGAGAAACGATGCTTTGGCCATCTGGCAGGCCGGGGTCGATGCCGTCCGCAGTGATGCTCTGATCCGGGAGCATGTGCGAATGGCCGACGACGTGTTGACCATCGGTGACGACGCCTGGCGACTGGACCAGATCGAGCGGATCGCCGTGGTCGGGTGCGGTAAGGCAGGCGCCGGAATGGCGGCCGGTCTGGAAAAAGCATTAGGACAGCAAGTACTGGCCGACAAACGGGTCGTGGGCTGGGTCAATGTGCCGGACGATTGCGTCCGTCCACTGAATCGGATCCATCTGCATGGCGCCAGGCCGCCGGGAATCAATGAACCGACCCAGGCGGGCGTCGAAGGTGCCGATCGGATCTTGGAATTGGTCGGCAGTCTGACTCGCCGAGACCTGTGTATTTGTCTGATCTCGGGCGGCGGGTCCGCATTGTTGCCGGCACCCGTTTCGTCCATTCGGCTGAAGGACAAACTGGACGTCACGCGACACCTGAGCGGCTCGGGAGCCAACATCCAGCAACTGAACACCGTCCGCAAGCACTTGAGCCGAATCAAGGGCGGCGGACTGGCTGATGCATGCCGAGCCGGTCAGATGGTCGTGCTGATCATCTCCGACGTGCTGGGCGACCCGCTGGATGTCATCGCGTCGGGCCCGACCGTCCCCGATCCGTCTACCCCGGCCGACGCATTGGCCGTATTGGAACAGTTCGACGCGCGGCAAGTTGGAATTTCCGCTGCGGTTTTCCATCACTTGCAGCAGACCGACAAGACGTGTTCGCAAAAGGCCCCCGCTACGGCGAACGTCCGGGTGACCCATCGCATCATTGGAAATAATGCCACCGCCGTGGAAGCAGCCGGTCATGAAGCAACCCGACGGGGCTATGCTACGACAACGGACGCTGCCGAGCAATTGGAAGGCGATGCCGAGAGCGTCGGAAGACGCCTGGCACAGTCCGCCGTCGCGATGCGTGCCGTGGGCCAACCTGTTTGTCTGGTCAGCGGCGGAGAACCCACAGTGCGGCTGGTTCCCGCCGAGCAACGTGGGCTGGGCGGACGGAACCAACAACTGGTGCTGGCGGCGTTAGACCATCTGGCCACTCGGCCCGGGGAAAACGCCGAAGCCATCGTCTTACTGTCGGGCGGTACGGACGGCGAAGATGGTCCAACCGACGCAGCCGGTGCTTGGCTGGACCAGCGAGTCGTTCGGCAGATGCAAACTCTCCGACTGGAACCTCAGGAATTCCTGCGCCGCAACGACGCCTATCGCTTTTTCGAACCGCTGGAGGCGCTGATCCGGACCGGTCCTACCCATACCAACGTGTGCGATCTGCGCATCGTGCTGTTCGGCGGCTGAGGTTTCCGCGCGATGATTCCTCGTGAAAAACCTGGCTAACGACCGACCGAGACGCCCCAATGGACCGAGGTCCGAGGCGCATGATGACGGGGGTGCGGATACGGTCGGTAGTAATGCCCGTATACAGGATGGCCATAGCGTGGTGCCACGTAGTAGTGCTCCTGCACAATCACCCGATCGCGATACACGGGCGCCGGCGCCGCTATGGGTACCCCGGCCAACCGAGCGGTCTGCATGGAATGGATCACCACATCGCTGACCCCGGATTGCTTCATGATGATCAAATCGTTGGGTTGAAGACGGTACGCGATCCCGTGCGTATGGATCTGCGTCACAATCACGCTGTCGCTCACGCCGGCTCGAGTCAGATGGATCACCTGATCGACCGACACGGCTTGAGACACGACGTGGTGATGGTACTGCTGCCGGTAGGCCTGTTGTCGCGCGACATCGTGGTCGACCGAATCCCCGATCGCCGCCCCGGCCAGGGCCCCGACCGCTGTGCCGATCGCGGCACCCGCCAGAGGCTTGTTATTATTTTCCCCGATCGCGGCCCCCGTCAACGCGCCCATCAACGCGCCGATCGTCAGGCCCTGGTTGCGATGATGATAGGGCGACTGGGCAAACGACGGCGAAGCCATGAGAATCATGCAGATCACCAACAGCAGCCATTTTGTGCTCATTTTGGCACCCTTGTTTAGTAGTAAACGTTGCTCAGTCTCTGTCCCGAAACGTCTCGATCAGCCGGCAGGAATCCCTATCTGTTATCGGCCAAGCGGAATCGTCGACTTGAACCGGCCTGGGATCGCAACAGATCAGATCTGGCAGTGCGAGTGTTTACGAGTTCCGCACCAACGCGTCAAGGCAGAAATCCAAGTTCCCCGAAGTCACCCCTGACATGTTGATCGTTCGAGCGACGCTGTTCGCATCCGGGAAAACATGCCACCACCACTTGCCGCTCGATCGGCATCCGGGTACAAGACGATTTATGCGAGCCTATTTGGATCTACTGCAACACATTCTGGATCGCGGCGTGGAAAAACACGACCGCACCGGGACGGGTACATTCAGCGTCTTCGGTTATCAGATGCGATTCGATCTGGCGGACGGATTTCCCTTAGTGACGACCAAGAAGCTGCATGTGCGGTCGATTATCCACGAATTGCTATGGTTTCTGAGCGGCGATACAAATGTTCGATCTCTGCAACAGCATGGCGTCACGATCTGGGACGAATGGGCAGATGAAAACGGAGATCTGGGACCCATTTATGGGCGGCAATGGCGATCTTGGAGCGGAGCTGACGGAACCTCGATCGATCAGATCCAGCGATTGATCGACCAGCTTCAAACCGATCCGGACTCGCGGCGGCTGATCGTTTCCGCTTGGAACGTCGGCCAATTGCCCGAGATGGCTCTGCCGCCGTGCCATGTGCTGTTCCAGTTTTACGTGGCCGATGGGCGACTGTCATGCCAGTTGTACCAGCGCAGCGCGGACGTCTTTTTGGGTGTCCCGTTCAATATCGCGTCCTATGCGCTGCTGACCATGATGATCGCCCAAGTAACGGGGTTGCGGCCGGGCGAGTTCATCCACACGTTCGGCGATGCTCACCTTTATCAGAACCACCTGGCCCAGGCGAAGAAGCAGCTCGAGCGACAACCACGCCCGTTGCCGACCATGCACATCAACTCGGCGGTCTCGTCATTGTTCGGCTTCCGGTACGAGGACTTTCGCCTGGAGAACTACGACCCCTACCCGCACATCCCGGCGAAGGTGGCCGTATGAGCCGACGGCAAACTCCTGCTATTTCTCGCAAATAGCCCAGTTTCCTCGAAGGGTTATGTCAGGCAGAGATTGGAGAAAAGCCCCGAGGTTGCCGAAACTCACTAGGGCAGCAGGGAAGCACGGTGTTGGAATAGGAGAATTCTACGAAATGCCGATCCAACGCAGCGCGGCATGCGATCAGCGACGTCGCCGAGTCTTGATGGATGAACATCTTCACGCCGGGCAGGAAGTCACCGAGTCGTCTGGCGGCCAGGCAGGTCAGACGGTCCGGTTGCCTGGTCGGAAATACGGCGAAGAGGCTGCGGCCGATCATCTACAACCATTGACCGCGATCGTTCCTAAGCGGATCGTGACGCTGATCCTGTTGCTGATCGGCGGTTTGCTGCTGATCGGCGGCATCCAAGCTTCGTACGGGTACGTCCAGCGTTTACCCGCCGATCATTGGGTTCGTGCCGTTGCGTCGTTGGACGTCGAGCGATCGGGCGGCTTGGCTTCCTGGTCGTCGTCGCTGTTCTTGCTGACCGCGACTGTTTTGGGCATTCAAATCTATCGGTTGCGTCGCCATCGTGCGGACGATTATCGGGGCCGATACCGGGTGTGGGTCTGGGTGTCTCCGCTGCTGCTGATCGCATCGTTGGCTGTCGGCACGCACTTGCATCATGATCTGTTGTACGTGGCGGTGGCCCATTCGGAAGTCCTGGCTGTTTTCGAGCCACGAACGGTGCTGATGGTCCTGCCGACGGTGCTATGGCTGTTGGTGGCCCTACGGTTGTTGCTGGAGATTCGCGAGAGCCGCGCGGCCTGGACATCGTTGGTGCTGGCATCGCTGAGTCTGATGTCGTCACTGGTGATCGGCCTTTGGGCGCCCCACGAACTGTTCACCTTCCCGACTGCGTTGACGATCAGCAGCTTGACGATGCTGGGCCATCTGATGATATTGATGACCGTGGCGTCGTACAGCCGGTACGTCTACCTGGATGCGCATGGTTTGCTTCCAGCGGCAAAGACGACCCGCAGACGAAAGGCGAAGACGGCAGCCGTAGAGACGGGACTGCCAAGAGCGAAAAAGACGTCGCGATTGAAGAAAGAATCGCCGGCCAAAGAGCAGGCTGGCGAAAGTCCCGAGCCACCTGCTCAGCCCGTGCGACTCGAACGGATTTCCGATGCGATGACTCTCGATGCCAACGAGGACGACCGCTTGAATGCGATCGACAGCGAACCGACGGCTTCCCGCCAGGACTTCGAATCGGCCGCTGAGATCAGCCAGTCGTCAGACAACGTGGATGGGCTGAGTAAATCGGAACGTCGTCGCCAGAAGAAGCTGAAACGCCGCGAATCGACCCGAAGAGCCGCGTGAGCACATGTCAAGGAACGAGCAATCCAAGCCAACGGTCGCGGCAGGGAAGTATTGGCATGAATCGGCGCGGCCTCTGACCAGCCTGGCGTTTGTGATCCCGTTTCTTTTGTTCTACGAAGTGGGCGTGTTGACACTCGGCCCGCTAGCGATCCGAAACGCGGCCGATGTTTGGCTCCGCACCTGGCTGGATTTCATCGGATTCGGCCAGTACTTTTTGTTGCCCATACTGACCTGCGGGGCCTTGCTAGCGTGGCATCACGCTACGGGTCAACCTTGGCGGTTCCGAGGCCACGTGCTGTACGGGATGTGGATCGAATCGATGCTGTTCGGCTTACTGCTGCTGGTGCTGGCGGTCAGTCAACGAGCGTTGTTCAGCACGATCCTCCCGGCAGCCAGCGCCCCATCCTCGGGGCACGGCGGGTTCTGGGCGTTGATGGTCGGTTATGTCGGCGCGGGAATCTACGAAGAACTGCTGTTTCGGCTGCTGCTTTTGCCAGCAGTGCTGGGAGCCTTTCGGCTGACCGGTCTCTCCCGGCGGCTCAGCACGTTTGCAGCCGTGGTGACGGTCAGCCTGTTGTTCTCTGCCGCCCACTACCAATTTGATGTCGTGATCGCAGGGCAGGCGTTCAGCATGCCCTATGGCGATTCCTTTGCGTGGTACAGCTTTCTGTTCCGTTTCTCGGCAGGTGTGTTCTTCTCGTTGTTGTTTTGGTATCGAGGATTCGGCATCGCTGTGGGCACTCACGCGATCTACGATCTGTACACGCTGTACTAACGACACCGGTGCCAGCATCCGTCGGCATGCCTGGCCGGCGATTTTTTTCGTCATGTTTTGCCAAAGTGGCTTTGTCTGAGCGAAACGAGCCGTCTATAATGCGGCTTGTCTTCATGGTATTCATCTTGAATTCATCCAGCCAGATCTTCATCCTATCGACAAGGACCCCACGCGTGTTGACCCTTAGACCCAAAGTGGCAGAATTGACGTTCCAACTGTACGGTCGCCCATTGCACCCCGAGTTGTTTCAGGTGTATAAGGCACGACGGATCGAGCGGGGCGACTATTGGGCCAAGGTCGAGATCACCAGCGCGGGACATGTGATTACCTGGAACTACCAGGGTTTCACGCTGACCGAAGTCGCCACCGCCGCGCATCATCCGCTGCCCAAGCGACGGCGGCTGTTGTTCCACCGATTGGGCGATGCTCGGAACGAACAGATCGACTGTCGCGGCGGGGTGATCTATCAAACCACGTTTCAACTGGAACCGGCGGATTCATCGATTTTTTGGATGTTCCAGCAGCATTTGGCATGCGAATGCGAGCGTCGCGGCTTGCTGCACACCTTCGATTCCAACGGGCGTTTGGCGATGGGTGCGATCAGTTACGTAAATATCGAGACTCGCAATCGCAGCATGCTGGTCCAGGCTTTTCACACTTTTCCAGACGACCTGGCCATCGTCAAGAGTCAATCGATGTTCCGGATTCCGGGAACGTCCAAAGGCTCGCGACGCTAAGCACCC
>REEF01000592.1 GCA_007695205.1 Planctomycetaceae bacterium | reverse complement strand
TCATGGGAGAATGTCGGGTTCTTGGCGGGGGGCGGCAAGAGGGGCCATGGTGCCGTGATGAAAAGTCGTGCCGTGATGGGAAGGAGATCGACCGATGAACGTTCTGCGTGGGTGGTTGCTGCTGGCGGTGGTCGCGATGGGGCTGGGCGGGGACGCTGCATCCGCTGAGGAAGGCAGGCATTCTTTGGTACCAGGTGTGGACCAGGTGCTGTTCGCCGTCCGGCAGACCTACGAAGATTCTCATTGGTACGCCAACATCGGCTACTTCTGTGACGACCATCATCAGAAGGCCTATTCGGGCAACGGTGGCCCGTCCGAGGGCCGCTTGATGAAGCTGGATCTGAGGACCGGCCAAGCGGCGGTGCTGCTGGATGCCGAAGGAGGCTCGATCCGCGATCCCCAGGTCCATTACGACGGCAAGAAAGCCATCTTCTCGTATCTGAAGGCAGGTACCGATTACTATCATCTGTACGAGATCCGGTTGGACGGCAGCGGGTTGCGGCAACTGACCGACGGGCCGTATGACGATTACGAACCGGCGTACCTGCCGGATGGCGGGATCGTCTTTGTGTCGACACGATGTCGCAGTTGGGTTGCCTGCTGGATGACACAAGTGGGCGTGTTGTACCGATGCGACGCCGACGGCGGAGATATTCGGCGGCTGTCGTTCAACACGGCTCACGATAACACGCCTTGGATGCTGCCTGACGGACGCATCTTGTACACCCGCTGGGAATACGTCGATCGCAGCCAGGTCGAATTCCATCATCTTTGGACGATGAATCCGGACGGAACGAATCAGCAGCCCTTTTACGGCAATATGCATCCGGGGATCGTGATGATCGCTGCCAAACCGATACCGGGCAGCGACGAAATCCTGGCGACTTTTTCGCCCGGGCATGGCATCAACGATCATCGCGGATTCGCGACCATCGTGTCGGCCAAGGCGGGACCGGACGAGCGGCGGTCGGCGCGGCAATTGCATGGCCGGCCGGCCTTGATCAAGGACCCCTATCCCGTTTCCCAGGACGTGTTCCTGGTGGCTCATGGTAAAGAGCTTCGCCGGATGGACCGATCGGGCAACATGCAGACGCTGTACACGTGGGACGGCGATGGCCAGGTGTACGAGCCGCGTGCGATCCGGTCGCGACCTGTAGAAACGGTCATCCCGCCGCGTGTCCGGCCGCAGGAAACGACGGGCCAATTGTTCCTGGCGGACATCTACCGCAGCCGGGAACTGGAAGGTGTTGCTCGCGGCGAGATCAAGCGTCTGCTGGTGCTGGAAGATCTGCCGAAGCCGGTGAATTTCAGCGGCGGACCCGATCTGGTATCGTGGCTGGGTCAGTTCACGTTGAACCGCGTGTTGGGGACCGTTCCGGTTGAAGAGGATGGATCGGCTTTCTTCGAGATCCCTGCCGGCCGCCCGATCTTTTTCGTAGCGTTGGATGAAAACGATCTGTCGGTCAAACGCATGCACAGTTTCACGACGGTGATGCCCGGCGAGGTGACCGGTTGTGTGGGGTGCCACGAGCCGCGGACGAACACCCCGGAGCTGGGCAGCCTGGCGGACGTCTTTCGTCGGAATCGCCCGCCGCATCGGATCGAACCGTTCGACGGCTTCCCCGATGTTTTGGACTTTACCCGCGACATCCAACCGATCCTGGACCAGCATTGCGTGGCCTGTCACGGTCCGGAACGACGCGAAGCGGGGGTGTTGCTGAGCGGCGATTTGGGGCCCGTGTGGTCGCACAGCTACTTCAGCCTGCTGGCCCATCTGCAGGTCGCTGATGGGCGAAACGGTTTGGGTAACTACCCGCCGCGGACCATCGGCAGTTCCGCCAGCCCGCTGCTGGAGAAGCTCAGCGGCGGGCATCACGAGGTCGTCGCGTCGCCCGAACAGTGGCGGACGGTCTGGTTATGGATCGAGAGCGGGGCCCCCTTCGCCGGCAGTTATGCGGGGCTGCGCAACGCCGTGGATCAAGGTGTTGCCGGTCGAGCCACAGGCCGCGTTTTCGGCGAAAATCACGGGTTGCTCCAGGAGCGATGTGGGGACTGCCACGCGCTGCGCGACCCGCAGAACGAACAGGGGCGCGCGTTGCCGTTTCGCCCGCTCGTGGCTCGAGCCCAACGAGGCGTATCGCGCGAGGTGGGGATCCACGAACGGGTCGTTATCCCGGACGATCCGCTGACGCAATTCAGCGAGCATATCCTGCTGAACTTTTCGCGACCCGAAAAATCCAGCTTGCTGCTGGCGCCGCTGGCTGCGGAAGCCGGCGGCTACGAAAGCTGTGGCGCGATCTTCGCAGATACGAACGACCCTGCTTATCAACGCCTGTTGGCCAGTCTATCTCAAGGCCAGGCGGAATTGGATGCCCAGCCGCGTTACGGCGCCGAGGGGTTCGTCCCCAATCACCAGTACATCCGGGAATTGATCCGGTTCGGCATCCTGCCGCCGTCGTTCGATCCGTCCAGCCAGCCGCTGGATGTCTTCCGCGCGGATCAGGACTACTGGCGATCCCTGTGGCTGCAGCCCAGCGGCCATGACGGCCATGACGGCCAATTTTGACGGGCGTCAGCCTCCGTGTACTCGCCCATCGGTGTCCGATCGAAATCGACCCCAACGTTGGGGTCAATTGACCGACGCCTTGGCCGGCACTAGCATGCGATTCATTGCTCGCACCAGTTTTTCGGGGTCGACCGGTTTCAGGAACCACTGGTCCACTCGCGAGCAGGCTTGATTCTCCATGAAGCTGTCCGGCTGGCTGCCCGTCACCGCAAAGACGGTCAGGTCATCATAGCGAGTGTCATCTCGTAGATTGTCCAACATCGAAGGGCCGTCGCAACGTGGCATGGCCATGTCCAGCAGCAAGACGTCCGGCTGCTCGGACGCGTCCAGTTTGGTCATCGCATCCCAGCCATCTCGAGCCGTTTCCACTTGGTAACCGCAGGCCCGTAGATACGCCGCCAACAATTCGCTCTCGTTGGCGTTGTCGTCCACCACCAGCGCTCGCCGTCGCGTCGATTGATCCGCAGGAAAGTGTTCCTCCAGCTTGGATTCCACCGCCGCGAATTCGTCTAAGGCTCGCTGCAGCGTGTCCTGAGCCTCATCCTGCCGCCCGAGACTCATCAGACGCTGGGACAGCCGGAGGGCCAGTTGGGCCGTGTGCAACCGGTTCCGTAAAGCGTGGGACAGTTTTCGAGGGGAGGTGCTGAAAGCTGCCGGCGAAGCTTCCGGGTGGTCAGCAGACGCCAGTTCATCTCGGAGCACCGAAATGTCCTTGGGCGCCTTGACGCCGATTCGCACCTTGCTTTTGCTGATCTGAAGAACCTCGACGGTGATGGCCAATCGAGGGAATACGATTTTTTCGTTTTGACTGCGAGAAAGAACAAGCATGACGGATCTCCTTTTCCACGACGCGATGCGACCGTCGTGGGGATGTGCCCACGCGAACCTTCGCGTCTTCTCTACCTTGAGCTCGAAAGTTTCCTTCCTGCGGCGACCTCTGAAACCGAACTTCGGTCTACCATCGTGGCCTGTGCCGCCCGCTCCGAGTCGCAAGCTCCCGTCATCCTTGACTCGCTCCACTTCACAGAGGCCGCAGCCGGTCACACCGACTAAAAAAGCCGCCTCGGGAGCGTACGGAGTTCCTCTCCTTACACTTGAAAACCCATTGATGGAATTTATCGGGAAGAGATTAGTGTTTTTGGCACTTCGCCGTCAAGATCGATTCTTCGACAAAAGGTGCTGTTTTTTCCAGAAAGAACGTCATTCGTTGTCGACTGCCAACGTTTCGCTAGATCCGCTAGCTTCTGTAGGTGGGCAAGGACCGTGAAAACGGGTAAACTGAGGTTCATGGGAAGCATCATCGGTCCAGGCAGGGTATGAGTCGATGCGAGGCAGATTCTCTTGGATTCGTAGACTTCGGCAAGGATGAGGATCTGCTGTGAGAGCGACGGGTAGTTTCGTGCGATGGGGCGTTTTGGCACTAGTGATCGTAGGAGGCCTGATTCGAGGCGCTGGATGGCAAGGCGTTTGGCCCGCCGTACGGATCACCGGCGGTTCGATGGCCCCCAATTTGGTCGGCGAACACTACTGTTTGATTTGTCGCGATTGCCGGATGGTCATCCGCTACGACGCCCATGCACCGCCTCGGGATGGCCGTGTTGTCTGCTGGAACTGTGGCGCTGGAAACGACCACCGGGTAGACCAAAGGGTACGGATGGGGCAACGCGTGCTGATCGATCGGTGGGCATTCGCGTGGCAAACTCCAAACAGGTGGGATGTTGTGGCTTTCCCGATGCCCAATCATCCATCGCGATGGGCCGTCAAACGCATCGTGGGCTTGCCTGGCGAGCGGATCGAGTTTCGGCGGGGCGACGTGGTGGCCAACGGACGTACCGTGCGAAAATCGTTGGCCCAGTTGCGGCGCATGGCCGTGCTGGTGCATGACAACGACCACCCGCCCAAACGCGAGCTGGAACTGCCGCCCCGGTGGAAAAAAAAATCTTCCGAAAGCAGGTGGCATGTGGAGGGAACGCGTTTCGTTTTTCGGCCCCACGAGGGAGGCAATGAAGGCCTAGATTGGCTGGGCTATCAACACTGGCCGGGCTATGCCGGGGTTGTCCAGAGAACTCAGCCTTCGCCCATCATGGACAACGACAGCTACAACCAGCAGCTTTCGCGACGACTGAACGTCGTGACGGATATCATGCTTGCCTGCCGCATTCGAATCGGCGACGGTGAAGGATGCGTGGCCTTGGAGATCACGGATCTGAACGACAGATACCGTGTCGAACTGTGCTTTCAACACCGACAACTGGTTTGGTCCCAGAACTCCGATGAACTATCTCGCATCCCGTTGCCCAGATTCGCGTTTGCGCGTGGGGTGCTGGTCGAATTCGCTTGGTGTGACGGTCAGTTGTTGTTTGCGATCGATGGGCATCCTCAGATCCGTCATGAGTTCAAAGACGTCGAGGCCGACCGTACGCATCGGCAGGGAATGGAAGATTGGCAGCGTTCCGACTCCCGAGATCCGATTTCCCAGATGGCCATCGGTGCCACGGGCACGGCGGTCACCGTCGACCGCCTTCGCGTATTCCGCGATCTGCACTATTTGACGCCGGATTACGTAGATCACCATAGGAACCAATGGTTACTCGGGCCAGACGAACTATTTGTGGTCGGCGACAATATTCCGATATCGCAGGACAGTCGTCACTGGCCGCGACCCGGAATGCCCGCCGAACAGCTTTGGGGGCGAGTCTGGGGGATGCATTGAAATCATAAAGAGGGTATTTAGGAAACCGAGTATCGAGACTTTTCTTTTTTGGATATACTCTTTCGTTCATCATGGAAGGTCTGAGCAGCCGGGAGGGCGTTTTTTTGGAAACCAAAGGTCGACCACGACCAAGAGTCGGGCGGAAACGTTAATCTGATGATCAAATCCAAATCCAGCATCGCCCCTGCGGGCTCGTCTCGAGCAAAATCGGCGACCAACCGAGTCGAGAAGAAGGCGGCAGGCGAGGGGCGAGCGACCCGCGAGACGATCGAATCGATCGCGGTAGCCGTAATCCTGGCCTTTCTGTTTCGTGCGTTTGTCGCCGAAGCGTTTGTCATTCCGACCGGTTCCATGGCGCCAACGCTGCAGGGGCGGCACATGGATGTGGTGTGTGACCAGTGCGGCTATCAGTACCGTACGGGTGCGAGCCTAGAGAATGATGGGCCGGGTGAGGTGATCGGCACGGTGTGTCCGATGTGCCAATACACGATGATGTTGGAAAAGAATCTGAATCCCAATCATCGTTCGTTCAGCGGCGACCGAATCTTGGTCAGTAAGTTCGCGTACGAGATTGGCCATCCCTCGCGATGGGACGTTATTGTCTTCAAGTACCCGGGCAACGCCAAGCAGAACTACATCAAGCGACTGGTTGGCATGCCCAACGAGACGGTCCGCATCCGTCATGGTGACGTCTATTTTCGCCCCAGCGATTCCGCCGATCTAGGGGATGCTGGCTTCCAAATCGCTCGCAAATCGCCCTCGAGATTGCGAGCCATGCTCCAGTTGGTATACGACACGAATTACCAATCCGAGGCGTTGATCCAAGCAGGTTGGCCGTCGCGCTGGCAGGATTGGCAGTCCCCCGCGAATCCAACCTGGCAGGTACTGGAGGATGGCCGCCGTTTTCAGGTAGACAACGCTGGTGACGCCGAAGCATGGTTGCGTTATCGCCACCTACTGCCCGACCAGCAGAGTTGGCATGAGATCCAGCAGGGGCGTGTGCCATCGGTG
Source organism: Planctomycetaceae bacterium (assembly GCA_007695205.1). Taxonomy (GTDB): domain Bacteria; phylum Planctomycetota; class Planctomycetia; order Pirellulales; family Pirellulaceae; genus SKKK01. The sequence goes on along the minus strand of REEF01000592.1, from coordinate 11,583 downwards.
TTGAGTAATGGCCAACTGCAAGGCCAATTGATCACGGATTACTACGCTTACAATGACGGGATCGAACGAGCCAGTCCGTTCGTCGCAGGATCGCGCCGCCAGGCAAGAGGTTTGCACTGGGTAGGCGATCTTGCTTTGGAGACGGTTGTCGAAGTGCAAAGCGATAGCGGGGAATTGCTTTTGGATTTGGTCGAAGGCGGCGTTCATTACACGTGTCGGATCGACGTGGCGACCGGCGAGGCGATCCTGCTGATCGACGGCGGCCAGCGTTCTTTTGTAAGCGATGCGGGTGTTTCGGTTGCCCAGCCTCGTGCATCGACCAGGGTGCGAGGCCCTGGCCGATACCGACTGATGCTTTCCAACTGCGATGACCAACTGATTTTGTGGGTCAATGGGCGAGTCGTTTCGTTCGATGGCCCGACAACGTATGTGCCAGACGCCGATGTGCGGCCTTATTGGAGTCCCGATCGGCCTGGGGATCTGGAACCGGCAGGCATCGGCAGCGCGGGCGCTGATCTGGTGGTGTCCCGGTTGCAACTCTACCGCGATGTGTATTACGTGTCTTCGAATTCGCTCTCCAGAATCGAAACCGATTACCAACGCAGCCTGGACCCTGTCCGGGATATCCAGGAGGTGTTTCAATCGCCCGAATTATGGAACAGCACACCGCTATTTGATCTGCGCCGCCCCTACATCGAATTCGAGATGGGGGACGGGCAGTTCTTTCCTTTGGGTGATAACAGCCCGCAGAGCAAGGACGCTCGTCTGTGGTCTCCGGGTGCCCCCGACGGTTGGGGCGACAATCCTCCGCCTCACGTCCGTCGTGATTTGTTGACGGGCAAAGCATTGGTGATCTATTGGCCGCATCCTTGGAATGCGCCGATTCCCTTCTTTCCCAATTTCCAGCGAATGGGCTTGATTCGCTGAACACTGCTGGTCATGGAGGACAACGATGGCCATATTGGAAGTCAAAGGACTGGTGAAGAGTTACGGCCGCCGGCGCGTCGTCGATGGCGTCGGCTTCGAGGTCGAGCGCGGCGAGATCGTCGGCCTGCTCGGCCCCAACGGGGCAGGCAAGACGACCAGCTTTCGTATGACCTGCGGTATGATCGATCCGGATCAGGGCCAGGTGATACTGAATGGCAAGGACGTTACCAAGTGGCCCATGTTTCGCCGTGCACGCGATGGCGGGATGGGCTATTTGGCCCAAGAGTCCAGTGTGTTCCGCAAATTGTCAGCTCAAAAAAACCTGCTGGGGATGATGGAACTGTTGGGCGTCAAATGGCGAGCGCGTCGAGCTCGATGCAACGAGCTGCTGGAGCAGTTCAACATCACCCACATCCGCCGATCTTTGGCCGGTTCGCTTTCAGGCGGTGAACGACGGCGTCTGGAAATCGCCCGCTGTCTGGTCTCCGATCCGCAGATTATCCTGCTGGACGAGCCGTTTACGGGCATCGATCCGGTGACGATTCAGAGCATCCAAGGGATCGTACGCGAATTACGCAGCCGTGGAATCGCCATCCTGATCACCGATCATCAAGTTCGCGAGACGTTGCAGATCACCGACCGCAGTTATGTGATCAGCAAAGGCCAGGTTTTGTGCCACGGGACGCCGCAAGAAGTCGTCAACCATGCCGAGGCGCGGGAGAAATATTTCGGCGATTCCATGGACATGGCAACAACCGGACCCCCGCCACCTCATCGGCTTCCCGACGACCTGAGTCCACAGCCGGCCGCCAGACTGCGTCGCCGACGGCGCCGCCAGACCGATTCGATCTGATCGGCGTGGTTCAGGGACCAGAATCCGTGTTATCCGCCTGACGTTCGGCGATGAACGCATCCAGTTCCTGTTTCAGTCGGGGCAGGATTTCGTCGTAGCGGAACGAGCCCAACGTTTTGCTGCGGCGTTTCAGATTCACATAATTAGGGCCGCACCAAAGTCCCAGGTCCGCATCATCGGTCTCGCCGGGCCCATTCACGCGACAGCCCATCACCGCGATGGTCAAAGCGTGGTCTTTGGCATAGCCGGTCATCGCTTTGACCTGCTGAGCCAATTCGACAAAGGCCTCGTTTTCGACTCGCGAGCAACTCGGGCAGGAGATGATGTTCAGAGCATTCGGATCGAAGCGGACGACCGAACGCACACGCCCCGCCGCGATGTCGGCCAGGATCTGCCGCCCGACCGTAATCTCTTCCGCCTTTTGCGAATTGGGGACCGTCAGCGACACTCGAATCGTATCGCCGATCCCTGAACCGATCAGTTGCTCCAGCGCAACCCGCGTCTTCAAAATACCCTCGGGAGGCATTCCTGCCTCAGTCACCCCCAGATGTAGCGGCACTTCGGGACGCTCCGCGGCAAAGCGTTGGTTCACCTGGACCACCTTGGTCGGATCAGAATCCTTCAGCGACACGCAATATCGATGAAATCCCAAAGAATCCAGCCAATCGCAGTGTTCCAAAGCACTCTGCAGCATCGGCGTGATCGAATCTTCGGCCGGATACTGGCTGCGTTTCTCCGGATCAACACTGCCACAGTTGACCCCGATACGCATGGCACAATCGTGTTGGCGAGCCACCTGTACGAGGAACCGGACCTTCTCCTTCCAGCTCAATTGCCGCTGATGGTGATACAGATGCCCCGGATTATAGCGGATTTTATCGACAAATGGTGCGACGACTTCGGCCAGTCGATAATTCTCCTGCAGATCTACCGACAGATTGGCTCGGGTCTGCCGGCGGATCTCCTTTAACGCCAGGGCATCCTGTTGGCTGTCGACCGCGATTCGCACCACATCGGCCCCCGCTAGGACCAAGGCCTCGGCCTGGGCGACGGTCGCGTCGATATCTCGAGTCTTGGTGGCCGTCATGCTCTGGACAGCGATGGGATGATGATCGCCGATGGTAATCGAACCAATCCTTACCGCTCGCGTGGAATTCCTGTTCGCCATTTAGGTGTGTCCCTGAGTTTTCTATCGATTTCATTTCGCCATTGTCTCATCCGCAGCGTGATCTGCAATATCACGGCGTACGATACGTTGTGATTGTGATAAGGCGTCCAGCGATGGCCCGATTCTTGGTAAGCTGCGGGGATCTGATTTGACATCCGTGGATCGCCGATCTAAACTCGACTGAGGTCCAGACCGATATGCGGCAAGGCTTGGCGAGGTCCGGTGAGAGACGCTCCTGTCAGGAATAACCCGTATTACGGGCGGCGAATACAAGGGGTGAGAACCCGGTTCGATCCACGGGCGGTTGGTGCCGCCACGGTGATTGGCTAGATACGGTCGTCCGCAATGGTGCCGCAATCGGGATTTGGTGTCGATATTTCGTTCCACCCTGCCGCGGGGTAATTCCAAGGAGCACTGATCATGGCATCTCGTGAAAGCCAAGGTCTGCAAGTCGCATTGATTCTTTTCGTCATGGTCACGGTAGTTTTGGCCGTGACGACTTATCTGTATTTCCGCAAGGCTGAAGAGAAGATCAAATTGGCCGAGGCAGCTCGTGCGGAAGCCTCACGGGCCACGCAAATGTACAACACGGCCGATTTTCGGAATCAGATCTACCGTCACGTGCTGGGCTACGACACGAAGGCACAAGACCAGTTGAACAGCATGCTGCAGTCGCTGGGCGGTGATGATCGAACCGAGATGGAGGAGACGCTGGCCAATTTTGATGAAGAGATGAAGCTGTACGGTGTCGGCTTTACCGGCGAGGCACTAAACTATCGCTCGTTACCGGCCCATTTGGTCGGGATCGTCAACACACGCAATAAGCAGTTGGCAGAGGCCGACCTGCGTCAACGTGCACTGGAACGGGAACGCGAGCAGGTACGTCAGGCGGAAGGGGCACGAGCTGAGCGGGCCGAGGAGGAATTGGCCAAGGCACGGCAGGATCTTCAGGACGAACGTCGCAAGTTCCAGGAAGAGCGTGCTCGTTTCGAGACTCAGGGCGCCCAACTAGCCTCGGCCCTTCCAAAGGTTCGGGCCGAATTGGCCAAGGTGAGCACCACGGCAGAACAATCCCAGAGAAAACTGGAAGGCGAACTCGACCGGGCTCAACAAGTCATCGCCTTCCAAAGAGAACGTCTGGAGGGGCAGAAGGAAACGACCTTCGAAACGGCGGATGGCAGGATCACCTGGGTGAACCAGAGGACAGGGACCGTCTGGATCGATCTGGGGGCTGCCCATGGCCTGCAGCGTCAGATGACGTTCAGCGTCTACGATCGCGACCAGACCGGAGTCACCACCGCCCCGATCAAAGGCCGTATCGAAGTGACGCGAATCATCGATGATCGCTCGGCCGAAGCCCGAATCCTGCAGGATGATCTATCCAATCCCATCCTGGTAGACGACATCATCTATTCGCCATCGTTCCGTCGAGGCCAACGTACCCACTTTGCTTTGGCTGGTTTGATGGATATCACCGGCGACGGACGTAGCGATCAGGAAAAGGTCAGGAGCATCATCACGTTGAATAACGGGGTGATCGATTGTGAATTGAAGGAAGACGGTACGATCGAAGGCAGCTTGAGTTCCACAACTCGTTATCTGGTTCGCGGCAAGCCGCCATCCGACCGTTCCAACGACCGTATCATGAAGCACTATTCCGAGATCGTCGGCGAAGCGACTCGGCTGGGCATCGAGACCATCGAACTCAGAACCCTGCTGGATCGCATGGGGTACTACGACGATGCACGCGTCGTCACCATGCAGCGCGGCGGCGGGGCTCTTTCCCCCGACGAGGGGGTTCCGGCCGGTGGATTTCAGAAGCGGCGGCCGACCAGCGGGAACTGAGGATTCAGCCGTTTTTCGAACGAAATTGGCTGCGCCATTGCGTGAACACGACAGGCGGCGATATAATGGTCGACGCCTGAGACGCATCAGGTCGATGTTTCTCACGCGATGCCTTGTGCTGTGCCGTTCAACAGCCTCGTGCGATTCGCGTCCTCGTTTGCGGTTTCCGCCCTATGTCAGAATACATTGTCCGATACGGTGCCATGCGATTTTTGGGAGTGATGTCGGCTCGCAATGGCTCTAGCTTGTTGCGCGGCACGAAGGTCATTGTACGCACCAACCGCGGGCTGGAAATCGGTGAGGTCCTGTGCAAGGCCTCGACCGACGACTCGCAAGATGCATCCGACGATCGCCCGCACGGGCAACACAACGGAGACCAACAAAACGATGGGGTGGCCGCTTCGTCGGGTGGCCAAATCCTGCGAGAGATGTCCTGCCAAGATTCGAATGAATTGGCCCATATCGAAGCCAACGCTCGAGAGGAATTCCGTCTGTGCTTGCGGCATATCCGTGACTTGGAACTGCAGATGCAGTTGGTGGATGTCGAGCATTTGTTTGGCGGCGAACGCATCATTGTGTACTACTTGGCCGAAGGACGAGTCGACTTTCGGGAATTGGTGCGACGTCTGGCCACCGAGTTCCAAACGCGGATCGAAATGCGTCAAATCGGAGTCCGGGATGAAGCCAAATTACTGGCCGATTTCGGCGACTGTGGCAAGGACGTATGCTGCGGCTGCCATCTGGTCGAGATGCCTCCTGTTTCGATGAAGATGGCCAAGCTGCAAAAGGCCACGTTGGATCCCACGAAGATATCAGGCCGTTGCGGACGTTTGAAGTGCTGCCTGCGATTCGAGTACGACACGTATCTGGAACTGCAACGCAGGTTGCCGCCGATCAATGCCGATGTCGTGACGTCGCAAGGTCGGGCGCGAGTATTGGGGCACGAAATCCTGGCTCAACAAGTGCTGGTCCAGATGGAAGACAACCGGCGACTGATGCTGGATGTTGGCGAAGTGTTGTCGGTGGTTCGAAAAAGCGGTAAGGAAAAACGAAAGGCTGACTTGGGCCCGTAGAAATCATGGCTACTATCGTTCCTCCGATTATCAAGCTGTTGAGAAGAGACCGGCGTTACAAGCTGGAGGCGTACCAGTTCGTCCGGGAAGCATTGAATTACGCTCACAGTGAATTGAGCATGGGGCAAGGGCTATCGTCGAACCCTGACGATCCTGCTGCGCCCGAAGCTCATGTGACGGGCCAGCAATTATGCGAGGCGATTCGCTTGTTCGCGACAGAACAGTTTGGCCTGATGGCCAAGCTGGTTTTGAACGACTGGGGAATCAGGTCGACCGGCGACTTCGGCGAAATCGTCTACAATCTGATCGAAATCAACGAGATGAAGAAATCGAATTCCGATCGTCGCGAGGATTTCGACGACGTTTACGATTTCGACACCGCGTTCGTGCAGGAGTTTCAGATCTCGGTCGGCAAACGGTGAAAGCCAGCGAGTTCGTTCCGCGCTACCGAAGTCATGGTTGCCCTGTGGCCATTCCCTCCAAGAAAAATCGTCGGCGTCTCCCCTCCGAGAAGGGCTCGGCACAACGCCGCGTCTCGACCCAGCAGCAGCCCTTCTGGCTGCCTGCCCGTCCACGGCCACCTCGACCCAGGCTGCTAGCTTTGGCAGTGACGCTGTATGGCGTGTGGCTGATTCTTCTCTTGCTCTTGGCGGCACTGGCGTAGTACAACTGGCCGCCATGGAGGTCGTCGATGCATTCGTTTTTTCTGACGCTGATTCTTTGCGCCGTCTCACCCGATGCTGCCCCAGCCGATGCCCCACCAGATGTTGCCCCACCAGATGTTGCCGTTGTCTGCCCGGAGGGTCTGCGCGAAGCGTTTACCCCCTGGATGGCCTATCGGCAGGCTCAAGGCTATCGCCCGGTCTTCCTTTCTAGCGACGGTTCGGCGGAACAGATCCGTGAAGAAATCCGGCAACTAGCCCGGCAGTCGCCACTGCGCGGCGTTGTCCTGGTCGGGGATGTCCCACTGGAATCGGTGTCGGATCCCGATCAGCGACGACGATCCACACCGACTCACTATGTCCCCGCCCGGGTCACGATCCAATGGGGCTCAGAACCCTGGATCGCCACCGACAACCCCTATGGCGACTTGACGGGAGATGGGGTACCGGAAGTGCCAGTGGGCCGATTATCGGTGCGGGATGCCGACCAGTTGCGGACGCTGGTACACAAGATCCTGGATTATGAAACGTCCACCGATCATGGTACGTGGCATCGTCAGATCCATCTGGTTGCCGGAGTCGGCGGATTTGGGCGTCTGGTCGATTCGGTGCTGGAAATGGTGACTCGCCGTTTTCTCACCGACGGGATCCCGGACAACTTCGAAACGACCATGACCCACGCCAATTGGCAAAGCCCTTACTGCCCGGATCCGCGTCGATTTCGCGATGTGGTGCTGGACAGGATGAACGAAGGCGGCTTGTTTTGGGTGTATATCGGACACGGACACCAACAGCGGCTGGATGCGCTGCGCGTGCCCGACGCGGCCTTTCCGATCCTATCCGTCTCGGACGTGGACCGCATGCGTGTCGAACGGGGCCGTCCGATCGCGTTGATGTTGGCCTGCTATACGGGCGCTTTCGATCAGCCGCAGGACTGTTTGGCCGAGGTGATGTTGCGGCACCCCGGCGGTCCGGTGGCGGTGATCGGCGGCTCGCGTGTCACGTTGCCCTATGCGATGGCCGTGCTGAGTCTGGGCCTGATGGATCAGGTTTTTCGCTATCAGGCGCCGACACTGGGCCAAGCGTTCTGCCGCGCCAAGCAATCCATGGCTCAAGTCCAGCCTCAAGACGATCCCAACCGCCAGTTACTGGATGCACTGGCCGCCGCCATCAGCCCCATGTCGGATCGGCTGGCCGACGAACGGCACGAGCATCTGGCGCTGTTCAACCTGCTGGGCGATCCGTTGTTGACCATTCGCCGCCCGTCAAGACTTTTGTTGGACGTGCCCGATCAGATCGCTGCCGGCCAGACATTAACGGTCCACGGTCGAAGCGAGATTTCTGGTACGGCGACGGTCGAGATCGTCAGCCGCCGCGATCGGCTGAAACACGACCTACCCGCTCGTAGGCAGTTTCACTGGTGCGACGAATTCCTTCGTTCGATGGATACCACGTATCATCAAGCAAACGATCGCGTTTGGGCTCGCGAGTCCTACCAAGTGGCAAGCGACGATTTCGCACTCTGCGTCGACGTACCACTCCAAACGCGCGGTCCTTGTTACGTGCGAGTTTGGATCGAGAACGCGAACGGTTCGGCCGAGGGCGCCACCCGCATCTTTGTACATCGCCCGTCGGAGACGGCCAGCACGGAGTAGGCAAGGCATGCCAGACACGTAGGACGGATTGGCAATCCGTCCTACGAGGAAGCTTGAAGCAACGTGAGGGTCTACTCGGATGTCTCGGCCAAGGCCTCTGGCACGGGGAAACCGCGATCGCGCATCAAGGCGTCGATCGTCGCATCTCGGCCTCGAAATTCCCGATACGATTCCGCCGGATCGCGGGTATTACCACGAGCCAGGATGGATTCCAGCAGCCGCTTGGCGGTCGCTTGATCGTAGAACCCACCGGCTTCCTCGAACGCTTCCGCCGCGTCGGCGGTCAGCGTGTCGGCCCATAGGTAACTGTAATAACCGGCCGAGTAGCCGTCGCTGGAGAAGATGTGCGCGAAATGCGGCAGACGATGCCGCATGACGATCTGGTCGGGCATCCCCCAAGCTTTCAACTGCTCGCGTTCGAATGCCGCAGGATCGATCGGCTGGCCGTCGGATTGGTGCAATTGCATGTCCAACAGACCGCTGGCCAGGAACTCGACGGTCGCGAAGCCCTGATTGAACGTCGAAGCCCGTTGGATGCGTTCGACCAGTTCGGCCGGAATCGGCTCGCCGGTCTGGTAATGCAGCGCAAAGCGGTTCAACAATTCGGGGGTCGCCAACCAGTACTCGAACAACTGGGAGGGCAATTCCACGAAGTCGCGGGGTACTCGAGTGCCGGACAGCGATGGGTAGTGAACGTCCGAGGCCAACCCATGCATGGCATGACCGAATTCGTGGAACAGGGTCCGAGCGTCGTTCCAAGAGATCAGCGCCGGTTGGCCCGGAGCGTTTTTCAGGAAATTCGAGTTGTTGGAAACCAGCGGGATGATGTCCCCGTCAAAACGTTCCTGGCTGCGGTAGGAACTCATCCAAGCCCCCGACCGTTTCCCAGGCCGAGCGAACGGGTCGAAATAGAACAGACCGATCGAATGTCCCCCATCGCAGAGGACTTCCCAGACCCGTACGTCACGGTGAGCCACGGGGACGTCGGCTGCCGGCTGGATCTTCCAGCCGAACAATTCTTCGACGGCCCAAAACATCCCCTGGACCAATTGGTCCAATTGCAAGTAGGGCTTGACCTGGTTCTCGTCGAAATCGTATCTGGCCTGACGCACCTTTTCCGCATAGTACCGATAGTCCCAGGGCTCGATCCGAAACGTCGCGCCTTGGGCGTCGGCCACCTGTTGCATGTCAGCCACTTCTTGACCGACGCGTTGGACCGCCGGAGTCCAGACGGCTTCCATCAGTTGCATCGCCCGCTCGGGAGTTTTCGCCATCGAGTTTTCTAAACGCCAGTGGGCGTGGGATGGGTATCCCAGCAAACGAGCTCGTTCGGCTCGCAACTGCAGGATCTCGATGATCAGTGGTTTGTTATCACGCTCGCCCGCATGATCGCCGCGGCTGACGAAACGTCGCCAAACCTGCTCGCGCAGACCGCGATCGTCGGAGTAGGTCAAGAACGGTTCGGCACTGGATCGTGTGTTGGCGATCACCCACTTCCCGGTCAACTCCTGCCGCTGCGCCTCGGCCGCCGCCGCCTCGCGAAGCGATTCGGGCAACCCAGCCAGTTGCGATGGGTCGGTCAGGATCGTCGCGTCTTGTTCCTCGTCGGCCAGCAGGTTCTGGCTGAACGCGGTGAACAGGGCAGCCAGGCGCTGATTGATCGCCGCGACTCGCGATTTCTGCTCGGCATCCAGCTTGGCACCCGCGCGGACGAAATTCGTGTAATGCAACCACACCAGCCGCTGTTGCTCGGCAGTCAAGCGGTCCTTACCCGGCGATTCATAGACGACTTCGATCCGCCGGAACAGCGGCTGGTTCTGCGTGATCTCGTCCCGAAAAGCAGCCAGTCGCGGCGCCATGTCGCGTTCGACCACTTGGAACTCGGGACTGCTGAGCGACGAACTCCACAAGCCGTAGACGGTTTGCACCTGTTGAAACACGCGACCTGCCCGTTCGAATTCGGCGATCGTATTGTCGAACGTGGCAGGTTCCGGGTTCTCCGCAATGGCCAGTAACTGGCCTCGGTATGCTTCCATGGCCGCTTCAAAAGCCGGCACGAAATGTTCGACCTGCACCCGATCCAAGGGCGGAACGCCACCGTAAGGTCCGGACCAGGGCTGGACAAGCGGATTCCCTGCCAAAGCGACAGAAGCCAATCCGGGCCCCGCCGCCAACGCAACCGCCTTCAGACCATTCTTTATCATCGAGTGCATCACATTCCTTGATAGGGTACGCGACATTAATTCCTTTGACGGTCGTAAGCCTAAGCGATCGTTCCGGCGTTCGCAACCCAAGCACAAGGAGCACGAGAGTCCCCGCGTTGCCAAAGCGATCTCGGGCGTCCTGATCCTAGGCTTCAACGAAAGCGGGTCGTTCGATATTCGACCTCGTTTTCTCTTAAGAACCGTTCGACTTCCGCCAACGATGGCACGCCGTTGGTGCAGCCCAGTGCGGTGGCGGCCAATGCTCCCACGGCGCTGGCCAGACGCAATGTCGCAAGCAGATCCCCGCGACGTAGCAAGCCTGCGATCAAGCCCGCGTTGAAGCAGTCGCCACAACCCGACGGGTCCACCAGCGGCACCGTGAACGCGCCCATCTCGACCTCGCCGCTTTCGTCTTGGGCGTACAGGCCCTGCGTCCCGCGAGTGACGATCACCCGCCGCGCCCCGGCGCTGCGTAAACCGTTTGCTTGGGCGAGTGGCTCCGATTTGCCCGTCAGCACCCGAGCCTCGTCCTCGTTCAGCACAAATGCATCGACTTGGGGCAACAGCCGCAAACACCGCTCGGCGCCCACATGTCCTTCGCAAGGAAGGCAGACGTTCAGCACCACCTGGCAGCGACGTTGGCGGGCGCAACGAAAAAGTTCGGCAAGCGCGTCGTCGTTCCACGCCAGCAGCTTGAGGTACCCCGCAGCCAGCAGCACGCCGTCTTCGGGGATCGTTTCCGGTGCGATCGATTCGCCGGTGAACCGCGCGGCAGCCCCCAGCGCGCCGATGTAGCGCCGGTCCTCGCCTTGAGCGCGATACACCAGGGTGGTCGGTGTCGCGCATCCCGGTTCGCGGCGAACATCGCGAAGGTCAAGGCCCAACGTGTCCAGTTGTGCCATCAACAGATCGCCAAACGCATCGTCCCCCAGACTGCCGACAAACCGAACGGACTCGCCCAGCCGCCGAAGGGCGATCGCTGCGTTCAAAGCATTGCCGCCAGGGCAGAAGACGATGCGATCGGTCATGGACACTTCGCCGGGCTGAGGAAGCTTGGGCACCGGACTGGCGAGTACATCCGCCGTCATGTCGCCGATGCAAAGCACCCGATGCTTGGAAGTTACAGCGGTCACTGGTTGGAGCGGGCACATGCATGCGTTCCTGTTGTGTTTCGGATCAGGCTCGGTAAGCACCCG
>REEF01000559.1 GCA_007695205.1 Planctomycetaceae bacterium | reverse complement strand
TTCGCGGCGGTGTGGTTGTGGACGGTGGGCGGATCGTATTGATCCCCCGCACCGGCCAGTTCGTTGCCGAGTACGATCTGGGCACCGGACGACTGACCCGCAACGCCTTTGACTTCGCGTGCATGGCGGTGGCGTACAACTTCAAACGGAGCTTCAGTCTTTTCGAACCGGCGACCTGAGCACGATCGGTGCGCGCCCGGGTCGGCGAAAGGGGTTTTTCAGGAGCCGACGGGACGGAAAAGTACAAAAAATCTTCATCCAAGGCTCGCCAACAGGACGGTTTTTCAGAGGGCCCTCATGACGAGATGATAATGTTGATGTAAGGCAATTCCATCACTCGTTTCATTCATTCAAATTGATTAAAAGTCTCCTTTATTATGGCTGAACCAGTTAACAGCGGAATGCACATTATTGACATGCTTGTGATCGCGGTGTATTTCGTGTTCATCACGGGATTGGGCTTCTATATGGCCCGCTACGTTCACGAATCATCCGAGTTCTTTATGCCACGGCGATTCGGCACTGGAATGATGACCATGCACGCCTTCGGGACCGGCACGGCATCGGACCAGGCGGTTGCTGTGGCAGCTGCGACCTTTCGGGGTGGATTGTCCGGGATTTGGTACCAATGGCTGTGGTTGTTTTCGACGCCCTTTTACTGGCTGATCGCGCCGATCTTTCGTCGGTTCAGGGCGATTACGACAGCGGATGTTTACGAACTGCGGTTCGACGCCAGTGTGGGAATGCTTTTTTCGGTGGTGGGCATCGCCAACCTGGTCGTGAAGATCGGGCTGTTGCTCATTGGGGCTGGCGTCTTGATCGAAGCCAGCAGCGGAGCTCAGATTCCGACCAATGTGGCGATTGGGGTGCTCACGGCCATGGTTGTCGCTTATGGGGTCGCTGGTGGGCTTGGTGCGGCAATCGTCACCGATTACGTTCAAGGGTTTTTAATCGTTATCTTTTCGTTCATCCTGCTACCGCTGGTTTTGCTCGAGGTTGGCGGTATGAGCGGGGTGCGCGAAACAATCACTGAGCCGGGGATGCTCTCGTTGATCGCGCCGGACCGGATCACCACCTTTTTTGTGGTCATGATGGCGATCCAGGCGCTGGTTGGCATTGTGGCGCAGCCGTTTATCATGGGAGTTTGCGCGGCTGGACGCACCGAGTGGGAGGGCCGGTTTGGAATGATGGTTGGCAACTTTGTGAAGCGCTTTTGCACGGTTGCCTGGTCGTTGACGGCGATTGCCGCGGTAGCCTGGTACATACAGCGCGGGGTTTCTCCAGAGGATGTAAACCCCGATTTTATTTTCGGGGAGGTCGCTCAGGCGTTCCTGCCCGTTGGATTATTGGGAATTTTCGTAGCTGCGATTCTGGCGGGAATCATGAGCTCGTGCGATTCCTACATGATCAGTTCCTCCGCCCTCTTTACCAAGAATGTTTATTCGCGTTGGGTGCGCAACCAATCCGCGTCGCATTACCTGGCCGTCGGCCGACTTACGTCGGTGGCGATCGTGGTGGGGGGCGTTTTATTCGCGTGGTGGGTGCCCGATGTAGTCACGGCTCTGGAGATCTGGTTTATGATCGCGCCGATGATGGGCGCGTGGACTACAACATTGGCCGGGTTCGCCACCTGGTGGCTAACGGCTCGCGGGTGGTTTGTCAGCTGGGTGGAGACCTGGCCAATCGCGGAGTCCTGGCGGCTTGTCTGGGATGGGGCGATCCATTTGCCGTGGCAGATTCTGGCCTACCTGACGGTCGGCACCGCGAGCGGAATTCTTGTGAGCCTCGTGACACGGCCAGTCGCTGAGGAAAAATTGAAACGGTTTTATCAATTGACCCGGACTCCGGTGCAGCCGGGAGAAGAGATTACCGAGCCATGCACGGTTCCACCTGACTCCGTAAGTGCTGAGCGGCCGATGTTGATCACTGCCTTTGGGTTGGAGGTTCCAAGACCATCCAAGACATCGGTCATCGGCTTTACGCTGGGCTGGGTACTAGTTTTGGTAATTGTGGCGATGTTCGCCTGGTATGTCCGGGGGTGAGGGCCTGACTAGGCAAGTCCGCCGGGTTCCAGGCATGTTCGTTTTTGCCCCGGATTCATCGAGAAAAACAAACGATCCCGGATCAACGAAGCGTGTGGGTTGGGCTTCGCCGGGGTCAGGCCTTGTGTTCGGTGTTCAGGCGGAGTGATGCTTCGATTTCTTGCACTGTCTTTCGCCAGTCAGACGATTGGCGGTCGCGGCGGTGCTCCGCTCGGCGAACAAGATTGGAGACACGATCGGTGCCGGACAGCCGGTGCTGCCTGCTGCTTGCCAGATTTGGCTCGGGAGTCTGGAATAGGGAGTGGATCGGGTTTGGCATCCAGCAGTCGGCGGGCACAATCCCACCCGCTTCGTAGTGCTTCATCCTCCAGACGCCCGCGAACCATGCACCCGACTACGGAAGCCAAAGCACGTCTCAACCCGCTCGTCGGCCCGTGTCTTCGGTTTGACGATCGCGCGCATGTCGCGGCCAGAGCCGCGCTTCTGTCTTTCTCGGCGTAGCACGCGATGCTGACCGTCTTCGTCGTCGCCAACGCGACCACTGCAACAGCGACTCGGACACGACGCCGTTGCCTTGCGACCGGGTCGCGTTGGCTCGTCGGCAAAGAACACAGCGTTGACTGGTGGGCAAAACAAGGGTACGATGGCAGTCATACAATGCGTGCGGACACGGACACGTGGTACAGCAGCGGGCGAGGCACTTTCACCCAAACGGGTGGAATTGATGGCAGCGGATTCAGAAGCTGTTCGAGAAGGAAACCAGAGGCTGGCAGATCGGATCAACCAAAAAGGCAGTAATCGGGTGGCGTCATGATCCAAGCACAGGTACACGAAGGTCGAATCGAAGTCCAGGAGCCGATCCCCACGTCGTGGGAAGGGCAAACCGTCAAGATCATGCCGCTTACACCGGACGATCCGTTGCCGGATCTCGAAGCGCGGTTGGCCGCCCTGCATCGGCTGGGGCCCGCCGAATTCGATCCCGACGAGCGGGAACAGATACGCGCGCAGCTCGACGAACTGAACCGCGTCAGCGCCGTCGCGGAGTTTAGGGGTGAAGGCGATCGGCGATGAGACGGTACCTGTTGGACACGAACCATTTGTCCGCCTATCTCGACAGGTGTGCGCCCTTGGAACAAAGAATCGATGATGCCCTTAAGGCCGGTGACCGTGTCGGTCTGTGCCTACCGGTGCTCTGTGAGTACCGGGCGGGAATACGTTTGGGACGGCGCTATCAACGGAACCTTGCCCGTCTGCACCACGCACTCGGCATCTTGCGGATCTGGCCGATGGACGAAGGAACGGCAGTGGAATTCGCGGAGTTGTTTCGGGAACTACGTTCGGTTGGTCGGGTCATGTCCCAATTCGATTTGTTGATTGCGGCGCTCGCTCGCCAGCACGGACTGATCCTCCTGACCGCGGACCGGGACTTCGAACCCGTTAGCGGAATCAAGGTCCAGAATTGGCTGTGACCACGGGCGAAATCAAAGGGGTCAGGCCTCTTTGATTTGTTCTTCGGGCACAGGTC
>REEF01000167.1 GCA_007695205.1 Planctomycetaceae bacterium | reverse complement strand
CCCGTTTTTTCCAGTGTTTCGACATTTCGTACCGTAGGAGCGCATCATGTTGCACTCGCTTCAGCGGTGCTGGGATGCGTAGCCTTCCACACGGCACGATGAATCGTGAACTCCAACTCTACCTAAAACAAGGAGCTTACTTGTGAATGCAACATCTCGAAGGCTGGGCGCTGTTCGTGCCACCGGTTTTCACCGGGTGCGGAATTCGATCGCCACGTTGCTTTTGTCCATGATGATGGTCTCTTGGTCTGTCCTGCCTGTCGAAGCTCAGGACGTGCGATTGGTGCTGAACCCCTACGCCGGCATCGACTGGCAATCGGCCGCGCATCACAAGGCCAATCTGCACACGCATACCACCGAGAGCGACGGGCGGTTGAGTCCCCAGCAGACGATCGACGAGTATCATCAGCGGGGGTACAGCGTCCTGGCGATCACCGACCACGACCGCAACACGTATCCCTGGCAGAAGTGGGACCGCGATCCGCAGACGTTAGGCATGGTCGCCGTTTCAGGCAACGAATTGTCGCGGCATCATCATACGCTCAGTCTGTTCACCGACTTTACCGCTGTGGGCCGCGATCTGGAAAAGGTGCTGGCCCAGTTGGCGGCACACTGCGACGATGGGTTGGCCGTCCTGTGTCATCCGGCCATGCACTGGCCTCGCCAGTTCGGTGTCGAGCCAGGATTACGGACACCGCTGGCGCCGCTCAGCCAGATCACTCGAGGGGACTTTACAATCGAAACGTGGTTTCGCACGACCGATCCGGGCAGGAACCTGTTGATGGGCAATTACACCAACGATCATCCGGGGGCTCTGAACCTGGAACTGCATACGGAGAATCGGGTGCGAGTCTTTGTCCAGCCGGCGTCCGGCGGCCGGACGGTGGACTTAAACGTCTCCGGTGATTCTTTGCAGATCAACACGCGTGACGGCCAATGGCATCATCTGGCCGGGGTTCGACGCGACGGGGTCGTGACCCTGTATTTGGACGGCAAGCAGATCGGCAGCCAACCGGACACGGCGGGCAGCTTCGATTTGCAGGGGGATTTTTACTATTTCGGCCGCGATACCCGGACGGGCACGACGGTGCTGGACGGCGATCTGGACCATGTGCGTTTGTGGACGCGCGGGCTGAGTGCTGACGAAGTGGCGGAACTGGCCTTGGGCCGGCAGCCTGACGACCGGGTATCGGCGGATGGGTTGTTGCTGCAGTATACGTTCGAATCGTCGGATGGTCAGGCGGTGGCGACTGGCGACCGAGCTGGTTCGGTGATCGACGATTCATCCGCCCACGCGGCCGGGCCTTTCCAGGCGTCGGCCGAGGACGGTGCGCCGGTCAGCTACATTGCCGAAGTGGCTCCGCCCCTGGCTGCGGCGGGCTCGTCTTCCCACGCTTTACGCTTTCGGACTCGAGACGAAGCCCAGCAGGTACCGCGTGCTGCGGTCGAACAATACTTAGACCTGTACCGTCATCACCAGCGGCTGATCGGTGTAGAAGTACTGAACGGCACACGTCCCTTACGTGAATACTGGTTGGACCGACAGTTGTGGGATGAACTGCTGACCGAATTGATGCCCGATCGTCCGGTATGGGGACTGGCCACCGACGACATGCACAGCATGACTCATTTGGGCCGAGATTGGGTCGTCTTTCCTGCTGGCGATCTGGATGCGGCGACCGTGCGCCAGGCGATGCTCGACGGTACGTTTTACTTTTGCACGACACGGCTACATGCTCCGGAGCAAGCGTCGGTCGAGGGCACGCCCCGCATCACGTCCGTTGTGCACGATCCCAACGCGGGGACGATCACGGTCCAGGCGACGGTCCAGGGCCAGCCGGTGGCTGCAGAAGCCTTCCAGTGGATTTCGGCTGGCCAGGTGGTGCAAACCGGCCCGCAACTAAACTATCGCCAATCGGATGGCGTCGACAACTACGCTCGCCTGGAGATCCAAGGCAGCGGTGGGACGACCTATACCAATCCGTTCGGGTTCTCGACTGATTGACACTCGACCCAAAGTAGGCAAAAATGAAGGCTTCCTGGAGCGTTCTCTGCCAGGTATCTCGGTGTCCCATCCATCGGCGATGGGCGTGGAGAACGCGTACGATCGAGCAGACCATCAAGTGGATGCGGAGGTGATTCATGACGGAAATCAGTCGAATTGAGGCTCTGTTGGGCGACGATGTGGCGTCCCTGCTGACCTTTCAGAACCCGAAAGTCGCGAAGGAACATCTGCATGTGCCTGGCCCGGATTGGGTCGAGCGGATTTTCGGTCCGTCGGATCGATCGATCCCGGTAATGAACAGCCTGCAGCGGCTGTTTGGCCAGACGGGGCGACTGGCGGGCACCGGGTACCTGTCGCTGTTGCCGGTCGATCAGGGCATCGAACATGCTGGCGGTGCTTCTTTTGCCCCGAATCCCATCTATTTCGATTCGGAGAACATTGTCCGGCTGGCCATCGAAGGCGGTTGCAACGGGGTGGCCTCGACCCTGGGCGTCTTGGGCAGCGTGGCGCGAAAGTACGCGCACAAGATTCCGTTCATCGTCAAGATCAATCACAACGAACTGTTGACCTGTCCGAACAAGTTCGATCAGGTGATGTTTGCCAACGTCCAGCAGGCCTGGGACTTGGGCGCTGCTGCCGTCGGGGCGACCATTTACTTCGGTTCGGACGAAAGCACGCGGCAGATCGTCGAGGTCAGCGAGGCGTTCGCGATGGCCCATGAAATGGGGATGGCGACCGTCCTCTGGTGCTACCTGCGCAACTCGGCTTTCAAAGTCGATGGCCAGGACCATCACACCAGCAGCGACCTGACGGGCCAGGCAAATCATCTGGGCGTGACCATCCAGGCCGACTTGATCAAACAAAAGCTGCCCACGCAGGACGGCGGTTACAAGGCGCTGAACAAGGACGGCAGCTACGGGAAGTTCAGCGAGAAGATGTATACCGATCTGAACAGCGAACACCCGATCGATCTGACCCGCTATCAGGTGGTCAACAACTACATGGGCCGGATGGGGCTGATCAATAGCGGCGGGCCGTCGGGCAAGGACGACATTGCCCAGGCCGTGAAGACAGCCGTGATCAACAAACGGGCCGGCGGGATCGGGTTGATCAGCGGCCGAAAGGCCTTCCAGAAACCCATGGACGAAGGGGTCGCCCTGTTGAACGCAATCCAAGATGTCTACCTGTGCCAGGACGTCGGTGTCGCCTGACCGATGCTGGTGTTGTGCCGATTATGGTCGGCAGCACCCTTGCGTTACGTCGGCTCGTCTGCGAAAGTTACAGCTACGCGACGGGGCTCCGTGTGGGGCCCCCGTCTAAGCTGGAAGTGGTGGGTTCGGAGATGAGGGAATCTAAATCGTGACGCTTTGGGAAATCGATATTCATCCCGCCGACGGGCTACCGGATTCGGCGGGACAACGGGTCGCGGCCGACGCGGCCGATCTGGGTTTGGGCCGGGATCTAGCGATTCGATCGGCCCACGGATATCTGCTGCAAGGGGATCTGGATCGGGCGCAGGTCGAACGGTTGGCTGGCCAATTTTTTTCGGACGGGGTGGTCGAGC
>REEF01000168.1 GCA_007695205.1 Planctomycetaceae bacterium | reverse complement strand
CGCCCGGATTCACCAGCTTGACGGCGTACCCTTTTGCGGCGCCCAACAACCAGGCGACAAACGATCGTAAGCGTTTGGGATCGCCGTCCCGGATCGCCTGCATCACGTAGTGGTTGTTGCCCATCAGGACGTAGAATCCCTTGTCGATGCACGGCGTATCCTCGAACTCCTCGTGTGCATGCCGAGCGGACAGTGGCGGCACGGCGGCATCGAAGGCCGAGGTGTATCCCAGTCCCAGATACTTGTAGCCCGTCGCAAACGTGCTGGGCACGCTGCCCAACGTACCGCTGTGCGTGATTTCCGTGCGGGCCATTACTTGACCGTGCCGCTTTTCTTCGGGTCGCATCTTGCGAGCCGCGTTCACCTTGGGACCCGCGATGTGGCAGTGCATGTCGATCCCGCCAGGCATCACGACCAACCCCGTGGCATCGAGCACTCGCGAAGCACGCACCTGTGGGTCGGCCGGGGGCGGTACGATCTTCCCACCCTCGATCCAAATGTCACCGACTTGACCGTCCACACCATGGATGGGATCGTAGATCTGCCCACCTTGGATCTTCCACAATGAATCCGACATCTGTGCCCCATCCGCCTTTCGTAAAGAACTGCTGACGCCCTATTCGCAGAGTCGCGAACTGCAGTACAATCCGCCAGAACGTTCATCATGATGGTCTTTGATGCCTCGCAAAACAAGTCCCAGACGGAGGAACCGATGACCGACGTATCGAATCTGGAATTGGCTGGCCGACAGATCGCGGCAGCTCGTCGGTATACCCGGACGCTGCTGGATGGATTGGACGACGCCGATTGGTTCCGCCATCCGCCCGAATCGCCGACCCATATCGCATGGCAGGTCGGACATCTGGCGATGGCCGAGTACGGCTTGTGCCTGTTTCGGATCCGCGGTCGGCGGCCCGAAGATCTGGACCTGATGCCCAGCAAGTTTCGCAAACAGTTCAGCCGCGGTTCCACACCGTCCCCTGATCCGGCCAGCTACCCGTCAGCGGTCGAGATCCGCCGCGTTTTCGATATGATCCATGATCAGGCCATGCAGGAGATCCGTCGATTCGACCCCGAGGAGTTAAATGAGAAAATCGAGGAGCCTTACGCCGTCTTCGACACCAAACTGGGGGCCCTGTTCTTCTGCGCTCACCACGAGATGCTGCACGCAGGACAAATCGGCCTGATCCGCCGCCTGATCGGTAAACCGCCCGTCCGCTGAGTCCGACCATCTCCGTCCCGTCGAAAGCCTGGTAAGTACCGCGTCATAAGTTTCCGGGTAGGACGGAATGCCATTCCGTCCTACAGGCACATGGAAACTAGTGCACAGCTACTTACACCTTCCGTCTGCGGACCGATGCTAGCAGTTCATTCCCATTGCCGGATGACCTGCTTCCTGCGGTTGATTCATCTTTTGCTCATTGGCGGGATTCGCTAGGATACCCGGGCATGGACGTTCGATGCTGGGGTGGCACCGAAGGCGTCGCTGCGCCGGATTACGCATCTGTCTTGGAAAGGATTCCCGATGATGGCATTCTCACTGGGTGAACTCGCAAGATTGCTGAACGGGCAACTCTGTGGTGACGACCAGGTTATGGTGACCGGCGCGGATACGCTGCGCGATGCGCGCGATGGTGAGATCACATTTTTGGATCACGCCAAACTGCTCGGCAAACTAAGCGACTCCCGTCCGGTGGCCGTTGTCGTGCCACGCGAGCTCCATCCCCAGGGCATTCCGTACATCCGCGTCGATCATGTGCAGGCCTCGTTCGCGCGAATTGTTACATTATTCCGGCCACCGATCGAAGAGCAAAGTTCCGGCATTCATCCCACGGCGGTGATCAGTCCTACGGCAAAGTTGGGCGAAAACGTCGTGGTTCATGCCCATGCCGTCATCGGAGCCCATGTGCAGATCGGCGCCGGCGCGAGAATCCACAGCGGGGTCCGAATCATGGCGGGCTGCAAGTTGGGCGAGCAGGTTGTCGTGTTCCCCAACGCGGTTCTGTATGAGAACACACGAATCGGCGCACGATCGATCCTGCATGCTCATTCGGTGATCGGCGCTTACGGATTCGGATACCAATTGGTGGACGACACCTATGAACTGTCCGCTCAACTGGGGAACGTCGTCATCGGCGACGATGTGGAGATCGGTGCGGGTTCCACGATCGACCGGGGAACGTACGGCGCAACCGTGATCGGTGATGGAACCAAGATCGACAACCAGGTCATGATCGCTCATAACTGCCGAATCGGCCGTCATAACATGATCTGTTCCCAGGTAGGGATCGCGGGCAGCACAACCACCGGCGACTACGTCGTGATGGCCGGCCAGGTCGGCGTGCGGGACCATGTGCATATCGGCGATCATGCGATGCTGGGCGCCAAGGCAGGGGTCATGAACGATGTACCCGACGGCGCCGCTTATGTAGGCATTCCCGCGACACCCGAACGTCAGCAGATGATGATCCAGGCCGCCTTGCATCGCTTGCCCGAATTGAAGAAACAGCTCAAGGCGCTGCAGCGACTGGTCGAACAGGCGGCCGATATGGCCACGTTGTTCAACAATCAGCAGGAGGCGGCGTGAGCGGGCAAGGCAAGTTCGGACTGATCGCCGGTTGGGGCCGCTACCCCA
Organism: Planctomycetaceae bacterium; assembly: GCA_007695205.1. GTDB lineage: Bacteria > Planctomycetota > Planctomycetia > Pirellulales > Pirellulaceae > SKKK01. Next base: position 935 of record REEF01000168.1, on the reverse strand, counting down.
TCGTCGTAGCCCAATCGCTCAAACGCCAGGGGTTGGACGTGTACTGCTTGGGGATCCGAGCCCATACCGATCCCGCGTTACCCCCCTTATGCACCGATTATCGCGAAATCGGACTGGGAAAACTGGGACAGGCAATCCGCTACTTTCGCTCGCGCGGGATCGAGCGGGCGACGATGGCCGGAAAAATTCACAAAACGATCCTCTTTCAACGCTTTGCCATGTGGAAACATCTGCCCGATTGGCGAGCCGCACGGACATTCTATCCGCATTGGGTCAGCGGCAAGAAGGATCGCAAAGACGATACGCTGTTGTTGACCGTGATCGACGAATTCGCCAAGGATGGCATCTGTTTCGCCCCCGCGACCGATTTCGTTCCGGAGCTGCTCGTGAAACCAGGGAACTTGACCGACCGTGAACCGACCGCTCGCCAATGGCAAGACATCCAATTCGGCTGGCATCTGGCTCGAGAAATGGGCCGGTTGGACGTGGGACAGAGCGTCGCGGTCAAGGGCCGAGCCGTCTTGGCGGTCGAGGCGGTGGAAGGAACCGACGAGTGCATCCGACGCGCTGGCCAACTCTGTCCTCAAGGTGGATTTACGCTGGTCAAAGTCGCCAAGCCGAAACAGGACATGCGTTTTGACGTGCCCACCATCGGCATCCTGACCGTCCGTGAATTGGTCCAGGCCGGTGCCGGGGTCCTGGCGATCGAGGCGGACAAGACGATCATCGTCGACCAGGATCAAGTGCAAGACTACGCGCGACGCCACCGGCTGGTCTTGGTTGCCGTGACCGACCAGATGCTCCAGGCCCGCTGCGCTGCTGCGTAGAAGCGGGCGGTCGAAAGACCCGCGACCCGCGACGGATACTTCTTGCGATGTAGCGTGGATTTCCTGCGGGCGCTGTGCTATAGTCTGCCCCGGGACCATCACGAATCG
>REEF01000169.1 GCA_007695205.1 Planctomycetaceae bacterium | reverse complement strand
TTACTTCTGCCTCGTTGCCCGGCAAGAAGCAGTAATCGGTGCCTTCAACGCCCGATACCTTGATCACCGTCCCGTTGGCTAGCGTCGTGAACTGCGGCGCCGGCTCGTCGCGGAACCGCGGGAACATGACGACGAAGTAATCGCCGTCGCCATCCAGCCGAAGCTGCAGCAAATCGCGATAGTCGTCACCCTGGACGCCGTAGTCCACATAACGCTGGCCCCAACGCATCGTCCAGCGGTCCGTGTCGCCGGGGCTGGCGATGTAGTATTCCAGATCGACGTCGAACGGTCCCACGGCGGTGAACCGGTCTCCCGTCAGTTGACGGGCTGCTACCGGCGTGTTGCCGGCAGCGGCCGATACGAAACCGTCCCGATCCGCTGCCTGCTGCAAAGTGGCCAGGCCTTCCGAGACGGTCCACATCTGCCACAGCGACGGTGCATCCCCGCCGACCGAATCGCGCAGTACAAGATAGTTCCATCCGCTGGGCTGGTCATCCTGGACATACAACAGGCGACGGTTCCAAGCGATCGGAAACGATGCCGGCCGGGCATCGGGCGGCCAGTTGACAGCTCGGTCGGGCATCCCGTAACTGCCGCCGCTGAAGCTCTTCAACACGTAGCTGGCCGTGAAAAAGTCCTGCCGAGGCAACGCGCTGAACTCGCCTAACTTCACGTCGGTCCGGCAGCCAAACTGGTCTTCGTTCCACGGCTGACCCTCGCGCCACGACATGGCCGGGATCACGCGCGACATCAGCAGTTGATGGCGCTCCTTGTATCCGCCGGGAAACGAACCGGCGGCGGGCACGCCGCGAGCGAACCACAACGCCAGACAGCCCAGTTCCGAATCCCGAGCGCCGGCGCCCGTATTGGCATGCAGGGCCAGATAGTTCTCGTGCTGGTCGCCCACGCCGTTGCGGAAAACCGGGCCGACTTGGGGAAACAGCTTGGAACGCCAATCCGGGACCTCGGCGGGCAACGTCGGATCGAGATAGACCCGTTCGAACCCGCCCAGATGATTGGCGGTGTTCCACTGGTAGCCGGTCTCGGCCCACGCCCACTGCATGTGACGCGAGTAAGCCGGATCGGCTTGGGCGGTCGCCCGGGCCATCAGCCCGAACAGGCCCCAGGGCACGCCTGCGGTCGCCCGTCCGATCGGCGGCGACGCACGCCGCGAACCACGGCCGGGCATCGGATCGCGCGGCGTGTAGATCTGGGCCATCCATGAGCACCACGTCTTGAGGTTTTCGTTCTCGAACAGATCGTCCATCCCGGCGTTTTGCAACGCGGCGGCAAACGAGGTCAGGGCAAAGGCGCTGACCTGCGAGTAGTGGGCGCTCTCGTGCCACTCGCCTTCCGGTCCCACCTCGTCGTCCAGCCAGCGTCGAGCCCGGTCCAGCCCCGGCGCGATCCACTGGCGGGCACACGGATGATCGGGGATCGCACACCCCACGATGCCTTGGGCCAACAGGTAGGACAGGCTCATGTTCGGGTTATACGAACGGTAACCCCGCTCGATGTCCCAGGTCGAAGGCCGGGCGAGGACGTACCCCAGAAAAGCCATCTGCGAGCGGAAAAGATCCTTTTCGGCTTCGCTGACCAAATCCGTGCTCATGATCAGATCGTACAAGGCCGCTACCGTTTGGGTGCCGCGCATCTTGTCGAAGTCGCCCAACGCGCCCAGGTGCTGCCGCGCCCGGTCGGCCAAGCGGATGGCCGCCGCGGCGTCCGCATTCCCACCGGTCGTCAAGTAGACTTCGATCGCCTGAGCATCCTTGTAACTGGGCACCGGCCGGATCTCTTCGCGGCTGAGGATATTCTGCAGCGTCGCGGCCGATTGAGCTGCTTGCGGATCCTGCTGCAGGCGCTGCCAGGCTCGCCGGAGCTGTGCGGGCGAAGTGAACAGTCCCGGATGCGACCGATCCGAACGCGGCCACTGGAGAACCCAGGCCTTTACCTCGTCCAGCGGCGGCCACTCGGCTTTGACCTGCGCCCGCGACATCCGACGCTGCTCGGCATAAGCCGGATCACGCTGCTCGACCGACCATTTTCGCCGTCCCGCCGCGTGATTGACCCGCAAACCAATCTGCCCTTCGTCGGTCTTGATGACGGGGACCAGTTTGTGCTGCCAGGCGCCCCAATCGCGCATCGTTCCCGCTGCGGCCGGTACCACCCAGGCCGCCGGATCGTGGCTGGCGATGTGTAATTCCTGCGGCTGATCGCCGATCCGCAGCCGGATCGAGGTTTGAGTCCAGGTGCTCCACCAATCGGCCCAAGGACTCAGCCAAGTTACCAACGGTTCCGGATACGATGCCAGGTCGATATCCACCCAATCGCCCCATTGGGCCGATTCCATCTGCAACCGATCGGCGTAAGCCTCGCGCTGGATCACCAGCGTCAGCGGCGGCAGCCCAGGACTCAGCAGCAAGTCGACACCATCATCCGGCCGATCTTCTGCGACGCCGGACTCCCACATCAACCCGGCGGCTCGCTCGTGCAGCATCGCACTGATTCGCACCGTGTTTCCGTCCACGTAGTGATAAACATAATCCACCCGGGCGAACACGGGCCCGGTAGCCGCCAATTCGCCTGACCAGCGCGCCACCCTGCCGGTGCCGAACAGACGGCTGCCACCGAACCACGTACCGTCGGCCAATCGTAGGCCCATCAACGGGCCGGGCACATCGGCCGCTGCCATTGGCGGGTCGAACGTCTGTCCGCCCAGACGCAGCCGAGCCCCGAACCGCGAAGTAGTCAACTCGACACTCTGCGGATTGGCGGATACGGCCAAATCGCCGGCCGGAGCGGGCGATGCCACGCGTTCGGACCCATAACTCACCGTGTAGACGTTCTCGGCCAACGGGGCGAGATCGGCTACCAGCCAGAGTCGTGCCGAACGGACGGTGTCGGTCCCGGGCCAACGATCGATATCGGTCAGTTGAACGGCCATCGGTCCGTCTGGGCCTGTCATTCGAATGGAACTCGCATCGCAGGTACCCCGAGCAGCCTCCAGCGGATAACTGATCAACTCGTCCATCCATTGCCGATCGACGTACTCCCGGAGCACCATCTGCTGCTGGTCGGCGACGGCCGCTACGGGTATCGTCATCCAGCCGATCATTAGCGCGACGGTGGCCATGCCGACTGGTGTCCTGGGCCGGCGGCCGAGAACATACGCAAGACGAATGAAATCGTTGGGAACAGGAATTCTTCGCATGTGAATTCTTTATGGGATTTCGAAAATCAGATCTGTTTCTGGCCGCGCACGGCGGGAACGCACTCGGTTATACTAGTGCTATTTCCATTCGGCAAGTTACGCACTGCTTTCGCGGCTTTCTCAAGATCGGAAACAAGTGGAACGATCCCCTCGTGACCTACCCGCACGACCTGGTCGGCTGCGCACGTGTTTCGAATTGTCCGGCTCGCGTTTGACGGTCCAATATCGCCGGTTCGATGCAGCAGGCTGCTTCTTGCTCTTGTGGCTGATCGGCTGGACAGTCGGTTGCGTCTTTCTGCTGAGAATCCAATTCGTTTGCCGGGTGCTCGTCCCCATTCACCGGCGCACGATCCCGTT
>REEF01000170.1 GCA_007695205.1 Planctomycetaceae bacterium | reverse complement strand
GGGTCGGGTCGGAGACCCAACCTACGTTGGTTGCGGCCGGAGGCCGCGTTAGGAGAGCAACCATGAGTAAAACGATCCTGATCACGGGAGCCAGTACCGGCATCGGTGCGGCGACCGCGCGATTCCTGGCCGCCGGAAACACGATCTTGATTCATTATCATCGATCGCAAGAAGCAGCGCAGGGAGTGGCGGCGGATGTCCGGGCTGCGGGCGGAGTGGCGCACCTTGTCCAAGCGGATTTGTCCACCGAACAAGGCTGCCGCCAGGTGGCGGATTTCGCCTCCGAGACGTGCGGGCGATTAGAGGTGCTGGTAAACAATGCGGGCGGTCTGATCCGCCGCTGTGCGGCCGACCAACTGCAATGGCAATTGATGTTGGATATTTTTGCGCTGAATACGTTTTCGACGATGATGATGTCCTCGTTGTGCATCCCACTGCTGGAGAAGGGCACCGACCCCTGCATCATCAATCTGACCTCGATCGCCATGCGGCACGGAGCGCCCACGGCGACGATCTATGGTGCCAGCAAGGGTGCGTTGGATGTCTTCACGCGAGGACTGGCCAAAGAACTGGCGCCACGAATCCGCGTGAACGCCGTGGCGCCGGGCGTGATCGAGACCCCTTTCCACGACCAAGTGACGACGGCCGAGCGTCTGGAGCAATTCCGCGCCGCGACGCCGCTGGCTCGCAACGGTCGAGCGGAAGACGTCGCTCATGGAATCGCGTTCTTGATCGAGAACCCGTTTACGACCGGCGAGACGTTGGATCTGAACGGCGGCTTGTTTATGCGCTAAGGAAGCGTTCCGAGTATTCGCCAGTAGCAGGCACACTCCGTGTGCCGTCCGCTGGTAGCAGGCACACTCCGTGTGCCGTTCGCTGGTTACGGCACACGGAGTGTGCCTACTACTGAGTCCGTCGATCCATCGCACTCCAAGGGCCGATCATACACACGTTTCGTACCAACGATCGAGCATCTGCTGGGGTGTCGCGGTTCCGGTCGTACCAAGCTGCTGGACCGTGATCGATGCGACCAGATTGCCCACGGCCGCAGCCTCGACCTCCGTCGCACCGGCCAGCAGGGATAAGACAATGCCGCTGGTCGCGCTATCGCCAGCTCCGACGATATCGACCGGTCCATCGATCGGACCGCTGGGGACGTGAACGACGCGGCCATCGCGGCAAGCGGTGCTTATCCCTTGATCCCCCAAGGTGCAAAAGACCGGTTGGCCGGTTCGAGCGTTTAGTTGACGCACGGCCGTCTGCACGTCCGGTGCGCCCGGAACAGCGGCCAGGACTTCGGCTCGATTGCCTTTGAGCGTGCCAAAGTCAAATTCGCTCAGCCAGCGGCGGCTATCGATGTACATCAATCGCTGGGGGTGTTGCTGCGCCATCTTTCGCAGACAATCGCGCACCCGGTCATCGACTACCCCCGTATTGCGTTGTTCGATCTGATCCAGCACGATCAGTCCATCGGTTTGCGTGAAGACCGACTGCAGGTGCCCGCAAAGCTGATCGCAGATCCCGTCGCTCAGTGGCTGTCGCGAGCGGACGTCCAGCCGGTTCAATTCCTGCCACGAGCCCGCGGCATCTTGTCGCAATGGCTTGGTATAGGTGGGAGTCAAGCGATCGGGCGATCGGAGCACATGCGAATCGTCGATGGGCAGCGACTGCAGCGATTGAAGCAAATCGTAGCCGTGCCCGTCATCGCCGATCACGGTGACGGGCACCAAATGAAAGACGCCCAACGCGGCCAGGTTGTTCAGCACCGTTCCCAGCGCGCCGGGCTGGTTCCGAATTCGAACCACTTGATGCGCCTCTAACCCCGTCTCGACCGACGGTTCGCCCAACGGGGCATCGATCTCCAGATAACGATCCAGAAACAGGTCGCCGACCAAGCCGACGGTCAGTTTAGGGAACAGGTGCAAGAAGAACTGGAGCCGTTCGATCTGGAGCATGGAACAAAGTCCCTGAAATTCAATGCCGATCCCCTAAAAAGCTGCATCCAGTGATTCCAGGCCCGGTGCTTATTCGGCCGTGAATCGATGGATCGTCTTGTGATGATAGGTTTCGCCGGGACGCAGGATCGTGTTGGGAAAATCCGGCTGGTTGGGCGAATCCGGAAAATGCTGCGTCTCCAGGCAGAAACCTTCGTACTGCTGATAACCGCCGTTGGCAGCCGAACCGTCCAGGAAGTTGCCGCTGTAGAACTGCAAGCCGGGTTGGGTAGTGTGAATCTCCATCACGCGGCCCGACCGAGGCTCTTTGACTCGAGCAGCCAGTTTCATTTGACCGATCTCGCCGCACAGCACGTAGCAGTGATCGTAGCCTACCGGGTCCGCCTGGATCTGATCCAGTCGAGCGCCGATCTTTTCCGGTTGGGTGAAATCCAGCGGTGTCTCGGTGACGTCAGCCAGTTCCCCCGTGGGGATCAGGCCTTCGTCGACCGGCAGGTACCGATCTGCAGCGATCTCCAAGACATGATCGCGGATCGTCCCGGCCCCCGCGCCGGCCAGGTTCCAGTAGTTATGATTCGTCAGGTTGACCGGCGTCGCTTTGTCCGTCGTCGCCGTGAATTCGACCACCAGTTGATCGTCGTTGGTCAACAAATAGACGGCCGTGACCGACAGGTTCCCCGGATAACCTTCCTCGCCATCGGGGCTCTGGTACGTAAATCGCACGCCTACCCCGGAATCCGTCATCAGCGGTTCGGCGTTCCAGACCACCTTGTTGAATCCCACGTCCCCACCGTGCAGATGATTGGCATCGTTATTGGTCGCCAGCGTGTACTGTTGGCCGTCCAGCGTGAAACGCCCCAAGGCGATCCGGTTGCAGTACCGGCCGACCGTCGCACCGAAATACGGGTGATCCCCCAGATAACCCTCCAGCGACTCGAAGCCCAGCGTGATGTTGGTGCGATTTCCGTTTCGATCGGGAACTTCCAAGGCGACGGTCGTGGCGCCGAAATTCGTCATCTTTAACACGCTGCCGTTGGCATTGGTGCAGGTGTACAGATCGACTTGGACGCCTTCCTTGGTCTGGCCAAACGGTTTCTTTTCGATCTTCATCGTTGCGGGCTCCTGGGTGGTCTGAGGTAGCAGTTTCGGGGCCGGTGGAGCTTGTGCCGTGACCTGGCAAGCAGTCAAGATCAGCAGCAGACAGACGGTCATCGCCGGAAGGATTCGCAGTCGCGGTTGCCACATGGTTGGGATTCCTGTAGATGATGGAAACAACTCGGTCCAAGCGATCATTATACGCTTGTGTTTCGGCAGGAAAACTCGGGGCACGTTCCGGTGGTCGACATTTTTCGCGTCGGTCATTGCCCGACAAGACCACCCGCCTCGCGATCGCTGGCCCATGGCTTCGCTCTGCTTCGGTAGCGACCTGGTACTGCTGGCGGATCCTGGATCTGGCTCGGACCCCAGAAACGGTGGCGACAGGTTGCCCATCCTGATCTCCGGGTGCCCATCCTGATCTCCGGGTGTTTTGTGCGTTCCCGATTTACCCTTCATTCCTCTCGTAATCGAACCAGGCAAAGTCAGCCGGGGCCAGGCTACCCGAGCCATTGCCGGTGGCG